>CADCON010000075.1 GCA_902803035.1 uncultured Ruminococcus sp. | reverse complement strand
GCGCGGAAGCCCGATTCAGCCAATCGGAATATTCAGCCGTATAGGCACCGCTTTCCGAGAAGACTCTCCGGTCAAACGGCTCCGGAATCAGCGCGTCGGTTACGGCCTTCTGGAATCCGGCGTTTTCGCTGAGCGTTTCCTTCTGCCATGCTTTTTCAGCGGCGTCGATGACAGCGGTAATCGTGTCCATATCGACAATGGGGGTATTGTCGCGGCAAATCCCGTAGATATCGCATTCTTCCCCTTCTGCGGAATCGGAAAGACGCCCGATGACGTCGCCGAAAACTTCCTCCGGACGGCCGGAATAATTCAAAGAACCGGCTTCGGGAACCGGCAGAAAAATGCGGGCGTAAAACAGCTTATTTCCGGCTTCGTCGGTACTGTAACGGATGCTTTTGATCCGTGCCTGCCTGATGATGCTCAGATGCGTTTCGCTGAGATCGGGAGAATTGTCCTGACAAAGCCGGGCGATGTTTTCATTCAGCGTTGAAGTGAACGCGTCGCGGGTCGGCTTGTACATGGAAGAAGCTGTCCAAGCGGAGAGCACCACCATCGTAAGACATCCCGTGACGGCAAGAATGAGGATCAGATTCTTTTTTAGGCTGTATAACAGTTCATACATCTGAAATATCCTTTCATAGCTCAGCTCCGGCCAGCGTAGATTTCCTTTACGGATAATTGGTGGTCAGCAATCATGCGGAGCGCTTCTTTCCGGGAGAGTATACCTTTAGACATACAAGCCACCGCGAGCGAGCATCTCTCCCAGAAGATACTGTTCTCCCGCGTCTGCGTGGTAAGAAGGAAGCTGTCAGCCTTCTGTACGGAATGAATGACACCGTTGAAAATATTGGATTTGCCGGTGAGCTTGTCCAAATTCTCGCGGGAAAGCGATGTGAGCGACGGAGCCTGATAATTTCCGCAGAGGCGGATGATGTTTTCTTCCTTCAGAAAGCATTCGACAAAAGCCAGAACATCTTCGCGCTTGGTTTTGTCGTAATACGCCTTTTTTGTGATGTAAAAACCCTCGGCAAAGCTGACATAAAGACCGTTTTCCATTTTGCTTTCATCAGCGTCAGCGGAGCTGTCGTCACTGCCTCCCGGATCGGGAGAAGGCGGCGGAATATCGGGCGGAAGCGTGTTGGCGGTCATTTCGGGATAGACCGGACCGGAGCTGACATTGGTCGGGTATGTATGGGACGCGGTCGTGGATTCCGATTGTGAAATGGTGCCGATCCGAGGGAGCGCGATGTATTTGGTGTCGATATCGGCGTCGATTTGTTCGCACATGGAATTGTCCATCAGAAGAATGGCCGCATTGCCGCTGTTGAAGAGCTTTACCGGTGAGGAGGAGCCTTTTTTGGAAGTGTGTTTTAAATCCGAGGCTGAAATATAGCTGTCGAATGAGCCCTTCTGCATTTTGGGAAAGGCATTCAGGTCATCGAGCTGATTGATCGCTTCCAGCACGGTGTTCCAGTTCCCGTCAGGCGAACCTCTGAAGGCCGAGCGGACCGATGGCAGTCCGCCAAGGCTTCGCACCATATATTCAATCAGAGTGCCGCTGTCCTCCAGGGTGTTGGCGAAAAGCGAGATCTTGCTTTTCTCAAAATTCTTTGCGGCGCGCACGACGTCTTCCCACGTGGAAGGAATTCTCAGCGCGTTGCGCCTGAAGAGGGCGGCGTTGATAACAATGCCCCTCCATTCACCGCGAATGGGAATGCAGTATCTTTCGCCGGAATCGGCAGCCACGCTGTTCAGGGAAGCTTCCGAAACCTTTTTGGCAAAATCGGGATAATCCCTTCGGATGTCGTCCACCGTCATGAAAAAATCGGAAAGCTCGCTCATGTCGGAGATAGCCGAATAATAAATCACATCCGGCGTTCCGGCTCCGCGATAGGTTGACGGCAGGGAAAGCTCCATTTTGTAGCTGCCCGAAACGGTGGTGGAGGTGTCGTTGATCACGACGTTTTTATGCTCTTTGGAATACTCAGAGATGATGGAAGAATAGGCTTCCGCATCCTGCTCGGATCCGAGTGTGCTGAATGTGCGCATGACGAAATTCTTTTTTTCGTTTCCACCGCAGCCGCTCAGACAGCTCAGAGCGATCAGCATGGCAAGCGCCGCTGACAAAAGCCTGTTTGCTCTGGCAGACAATACGATCACTCCGCAAATTATAAGATGTTGATCCCGCCAATAAAAGGCAGAGGGGTTTTTCTGTTGGTTGCGACATTAAAAAGACCGAAGAGGGAGAGCACCAGTGAGCCAAGACCGATCACCGAGAAGAGCAGCGCGGGAATAAGGCCGAGAAGGGTGATCCCGCCGATGAGCGAATTAATGATGAAGTGGACGATCAGAGCCGCCACCTCGCAGAGAAAGAGAATCAATCCCTGATTGAGGTGAAAACGGAGATCACCGTTGGAGCGGAGATCGCTGCAAAGGCCGATCAGACAGAGCGGACCGATGTAAGCGAGATAGCTGAATGTTTTAACGTCGTTGTTCATATGTTCTTCCTCCATTAATTGGTTATTACGTCGTAATCGTGATGGCTTTCCTTGCCGTCAGAGCCGGCAATGGTTATCACGACCCTGTGCGGAGCGCAGACAATGGACTGCCCGATTGCTGAGATTTCACCGGTTCTGACACAGATCTTGTCGGGGCAGTCGGCGTAAATCATCCGGACTTTTCCGTCGGAAATCTCAATGGTATTGCCGCTGCCAATCCGATAAGTCCCGTCTTGGTCAAGCGGAAGGCGGGCGATTTCCGTGCCGTTGACCCTGACCAGCGCGCAGGCCGGTTCGGGTCGGATGACGAGCGTCAGAATGCCTGCGGCTGCCGACAGCAAAAGGAGCGCGGCGGCCAGAATCAGATCGCCGCGTCGTATGCCAAGCTGCCCGGCAGCGGTGCAGAGCTTATTCATCCGCGTCCAGCAAGGCGAGCCTGCACATCGCCTTGTAGCAGATTTCAGCGTGAAGCATGAATTCATTCACGGAAAGATTCTCGTTGGCCATGTGAAGATTGCTCGGCCTTGCGTCGGAAAAGACCGGTCCGAAGGCCACGCCCCGTCCGTGAAGCGCGCGCGCATAGGTGCCGCCGCCCATGGCTACGGGAATCATGGGCTTTCCGGTGATTTCCGTGTAGCATTCGCCGAGAGCCTTGATGAGGGGATGATCGGCGGGTACGTAGAGCGGAGGATTGTTGACGGTGACCTCGACATTCACGCCGTACCCCGCGGCGGCTGTCGTGATAGCGGAAACAATGCCATCGCTGCTGAGCGTGGCGGGATAACGGATATCGACGCCAATGGAAGTAATTCCGTTTTCAGAAGAAATGGTGCCGATGTTCAGGGTCATTTCGCCCGATATCTCGTCGGAACAGGCCGCGCCGACCGCTTTTCCGCGCGTATCGCCGCAGAGCTTCCGGGCAAAGAAGTATTCCGCGCTCCCTTCGGAAAGCATTCCGCAGCCGTCAAGGGCGAGAAGCAGCTCGGACGCCGCGTTGATTCCGTTTTCCGGACACATAGCGTGAGCGGACACGCCGGTGACGACAAAAGAGTGCTCGCCAGTCATCGCGCACTGTGCGCCTGAACGGTTCACCCGTCCGCAGACCTCGTCTTTCAGGTCTGAATTGCAATCAATTTCCGCTTCGCAGCGCGCGATGACGCAATTGATGGCCGCGCCGCCCTTAATGGAATGAACGGCGGGATCCGTCTTTCCGGACAGCCGCAGGTGAAGAATGCCTTTTTCGCAGTTGCAGGCGGGGTAGTCGGCGTCAGGCGTGAAGGCAACGGTGGGAAGGGGATGCTTTGAAAAATAATGCGCCATGTCGTCCATGCCGATTTCCTCGCCTCCGCCGAAAATGCAGCGCACCGGACGATTCATGGGAACATGATTGTCCTTCATGGCTTTCAGGCAGAAGAGCGCAATGATCGCCGCGCCCTTGTCATCGGCGACTCCTCTTCCGTAGAGATAGCCGTCCTTCTCGGTCAGCACAAGCGGATCCGTGTCCCATCCGCCGCCGGTCGGAACCACGTCCACATGGCAGAGGACGCCGGCGTAATCGCTGTCGCTTCCCTCTCCGAGCTGAGCGTGACAGGCGAAGTTGTCGCAATTCTCGGTCGACAAGCCAAGCCTTCCGGCGAGGTCGGTCATGAATTGCAGGGCTTCAGCGGATCGGTATCCGAAGGGGAAGCCATCGATCGTACAATCCGGTACCGCCACCGATTCAATCGCCACCAGTTTTTTCAGTTCGGCCAATATTTCGTCTTTATATTTTGACATGATAAATGCAGACAAAGGATCATCTCCGATTAAAAAAATATATATACCATTATAAAGGATAGAAGGCGCAAATATCAACATAAAATATGAAAATTATTTTAAATTATCAATAACAATCCCTGCTTTCCGTCATCTTTTGAATGGCCGCTAATATTATTGTATAAAGAAATGGAGGCGCGGAATCATGAATTGTCGTATTGTTGATCTGAGAAATAAAGAAGTAATCAATATCAAGAACGGCGCGCGGCTGGGTTATGTAAGCGATGTCGAGGTAGACACCTGTGACGCAAGGCTGGTTTCTATCGTCATTTACGGCAAACCGAAGCTGTTCGGGCTGCTGGGAAGGGAGGACGACTGCATCATTGACTGGTGCGATATCGAAATTATCGGGGAGGACAGCATTCTGGTCAATTGTACGCCGCGAAAACAAAGCGGAAGCTGCCGCAGACGTCTGCTGGAAAACATTATATGCAGTTTCTGAAGGCGATCATTGAACAAATTAAACAAAATCTTTCCAATTACTCACATTGATTCCTGCTTGACAAATCGTGAATTTTAGTTTATTATATTCAGTAATTAAAGCGGAGTATGGGAGCAAAGGTGCGGACATTTACTTTACTTAAAGAATGCCCCGTCTTTGCTCTTTTTCTTTCATCCGACACTTCGCGCCTTACACCAACATCCGGGAGATGAAATAATGAGTAAAATAGAAGTCGTCCATTTTGAGCATACCAAGACCGACATTTTTGATGAGTTTTATAATAATGCCATGCTGTCGGGCATGATTGACGTCAACCTGTACGAGGAATTCGGCGTCATGAGGGGGCTGCGCGATTCCAACGGAAAAGGCGTTCTCACCGGTCTGACCGAGATATCCGACGTTGTCGCCACCAAGACCGTTGACGGAAGGAAGATGCCCGATGAGGGCACGCTGTATTATCAGGGATATAATGTCTATGACCTTATCGACGGAATGAGGGACAAACGGTTCGCCTTTGAAGAAACAACCTATCTGCTGCTTTTCGGCGACCTTCCCAGTACGGAGCATTTTGAGCAGTTCAAGGAGATCATGTCGACCTTCTGCCCGCTTTCCAACGAATTCACGCGTGACGTCATCATGAATATGCCGAGCGAAAACATCATGAACGGGCTGCAGCGCGGTCTGCTCACGCTCTATTCCTATGACGACAATCCGGAGGACATCTCTCCCGCGAATATACTGCGCCAGTCGCTCCAGATCATTGCCAAGATGTCGGCTATGGCGACCTATCTCTATCACGCCTATCAGCACATTGTTCTGGATGAAAATCTGGTCATCAAGAATCCGAAGCCGGAGTATTCCACAGCCGAGAACCTGCTGTATATGCTGCGTGCGGACGGACAGTTCACCGAGCTGGAAGCCAAGGTGCTGGATGTCGCGCTGGTGCTCCACGCGGAACACGGCGGCGGTAACAATTCCACCTTCACCACCCACGTTGTCACCTCATCCGGTACCGATACATATTCCGCTCTTTCGGCGGCGATTGCTTCGCTCAAGGGATTCCGCCACGGCGGCGCGAATCTGAAGGTCAAGCACATGACGGAGGAAATCATGGCGAACGTCAGCAACTGGGAGGACGAAGAGGAAATACGCGATTATCTCATCAAAATTCTCGATAAGCAGGCGTTTGACAGGAACGGTCTGATCTACGGCATCGGGCACGCGGTCTACACCTACTCCGACCCACGCGAGGTCATTCTCAAGGAATACGCCCAGAAGCTGGCGGCGGCCAAGGGGCGTGAGAAGGAATTTGAATTCTACGACCGCGTGGAACGCATTGCCAAAGCGACCATTGCCAGCCGCAGGCATCTCTTCAAGCCGATCTGCGCGAATGTCGATTTCTACAGCGGGCTTGTCTACGATATTCTCGGCATCCCCGAAGCGTTGTTCACCCCGATTTTCGCCATATCGAGAATTGCCGGATGGAGCGCGCACAGGCTGGAGGAGGTCATCAACAAGGGCAAGATCATCCGCCCGGCCTATAAATATGTCGGTCACCACAGGCCCTACAAGACCATGGATGTACGCAAGGGCTGATACCAATCAAAGCAAAGGAATGATTTACGATGGAAAAAATTCAGATGAAAACGCCGCTTGTCGAGATGGACGGCGACGAAATGACCCGCATCATCTGGAAGATGATCAAGGACATACTCATTTATCCCTATGTCGATCTCAAGACGGAGTATTACGATCTCGGTCTGGTTCACCGCAACGAAACCAACGATCAGGTGACCTTCGACAGTGCGGAAGCCACCAGGAAATACGGCGTTGCGGTCAAGTGTGCCACCATTACCCCCAATGCGGCGAGAATGAGCGAATACGATCTCAAGGAAATGTGGAAGTCGCCCAACGGCACCATCAGAGCCATACTTGACGGCACCGTGTTCCGTGCGCCGATTCTGGTCAAGGGCATCACGCCCTATATTCCCACATGGAAAAAGCCCATCTGCATTGCCCGCCACGCCTACGGAGACGTGTACAAGAACACCGAAATGGTGGTTGCGCAGGGCGCGAAAGCGGAGCTTTGCGTCACCAATCCCGATGGCAGCGAGCAGCGCAGCCTGATTCACGATTTCAGCGATTCCGACGGCATTATTCAGGGCATTCACAATCTCGACAGCTCCATACGGTCCTTTGCGAGAGCCTGTTTCAATTATGCCCTCGATCAGAAGCAGGATATCTGGTTTGCCACCAAGGACACGATCAGCAAGAAGTACGATCACCGCTTCAAGGATATTTTCAATGAGATATTCGAGAGCGAATACAAAGCGAAATTCGAGGCGGCGGGCATTTCGTATTTTTACACCCTGATCGATGACGCCGTTGCCAGAGTGATCCGTAGCGAGGGCGGCTATATCTGGGCGTGTAAGAATTACGACGGCGACGTCATGAGCGATATGATTGCCACCGCGTTCGGTTCTCTCGCCATGATGACCAGCGTGCTGGTTTCTCCTGACGGCGTGTACGAATACGAAGCGGCGCACGGCACGGTGCAGCGTCATTATTACAAGCATCTCAAGGGCGAGGAAACATCCACCAATTCGGTTGCGACGCTCTTCGCGTGGACCGGCGCGCTGAGGAAGCGCGGTGAGCTGGACGCCATTCCCGCGCTCTGCGAGTACGCCGACAATCTGGAGAAGGCGACAATCCAGACCATCGAGGAGGGCATCATGACCGGCGATCTCTATCTGCTTTCGACTCTGGAAAACAAGCGGAAGGTCAACACCGAGCAGTTCCTTGTGGAAGTGGAAAAGCGGCTGGCCGCGATGTACGCGTAAAATAAAAAGCAATTGACCTTTTGATTATTGTGTGGTATAATTTCCGGCAGACTGTGTTCTACGAAAAAACGCGGTCTGCCGATTTTAATTGAGGGTGATCTGATTGCCTCTGTTCATCAGGAAGATTGAGAAAAAATCCAAGGAAGAATTCAGCCACGGCCTGACGCATTTCAGGACCTTTGTCAAGTGGTGCTTGTGCGCCGTCGTTATTGGCGCGTTCGTGGGCTGTGTCGGCACGCTATTTCATTACATGATCAAGATATCAGCCGATACATTTGCCATATCCAATCTCAGAATGGTCTGGCTGCTTCCGCTGGCCGGCGTGGTAATTGTGGCCGCCTACAAATTCTGCGGAATGGACAACGACAAGGGCACCAATATGATTCTGGTGTCGGTCCGGAGCGAAGAAAAGCCGCCTGTTTTCACCGCTCCACTGATTTTTATTTCGACCGTGCTGACACATCTGGCGGGCGGCTCCGCCGGCAGGGAAGGCGCGGCGATCCAGATGGGCGGCGGCATCGGCTACCAGATCGGGCGGCTTCTGCGGCTCGATGAAAAGGATCAGAAGCTGATCATCATGTGCGGCATGAGCGCGGCGTTTTCCGCATTGTTCGGAACGCCCGTGACGGCGGCGATATTTTCGATGGAGGTCATCAGCGTCGGAGCCATGTATTATTCCGCGCTGGTTCCGGGCGTCATTTCCGCGCTGGTAGGCTACTGCATCGCTATCCGCTTCGGGGTGGAAAAGACCTTCTTTTCGCTGGAAGGCGTTCCGGCCATCACCATTCCGTCGGTGGCGCGTGTGACGGTTCTCGCTGTGCTGTGCGGACTTCTCAGCATTGTGTTCTGCGTGGTCATGCATGGCGCGGGAAAGCTTCTGAAGAAAGCCTATCCGAATAAGTACATCAAAATTCTGCTCTGTTCCGCGCTGCTGATCAATCTCACCTATTTTGTCGGCAGCGATACATACAACGGCGCGGGAATGGGTCTAATCAAAGCGGCGGTTCTCGATGGGAATACAATCCCGGAGGCATTCGCGCTGAAGCTGCTTTTTACCGCGGTGACACTGGGCGCGGGGTTCAGGGGCGGAGAAATTGTGCCTTCCTTCGTGGTCGGCGCGACCTTCGGATGTCTTGTCGCGCCGGTGCTGGGGATCAGCGGCACCTTCGCGGCCGCGGTCGGAATGATCGCGGTTTTCTGCGGGGTCACCAACTGCCCGATCACGTCCATGATTCTTTCGGTTGAGATGTTCGGACCCCAAGGGCTGATCTTCTTTGCTGTGGCGGTTGCCACAAGCTATATGCTCTCCGGATACTATGGGCTTTACATCGGCCAGAAGATACTCTATTCCAAGGATAAAGCCGAATTTATCAACACAAGCGCGCACTGAAGGTGAAAAAATGAGCGTGAAGGAAGATGTACTGAAAATATTTGAAGGCGGCAGGGGAGCGTATTTCTCCGGCGAAGCGCTTGCCGCCCGGCTGGGAGTCAGCAGAAGCGCGGTCTGGAAAGCGGTCAGGCAGCTTCAGGATGACGGGTATGAATTTGACGCGGTCAGTGGCAGGGGCTATTCGATGAGAAGGGACAATGACATCATTTCCGCTGAGGGCATACGAAAGCATCTCGGCGCATTGTCACGGGCCTACGATATCAGGACGTTCAAGACGATTACGTCCACCAACACGGTACTGAAGGAGATGGCCGCCAACGGAGCAGCGGAGGGAACGATTCTTGTTGCTGCGGAGCAGACCGCCGGCAAGGGCAGGATGTCCCGGCGGTTCCATTCTCCGATGGGCACGGGACTGTATCTCAGCATTCTTTTGCGTCCGGCCATGAATGCCCGCGAAGCGCTCTTCATCACCACAGCTGCCGCCGTTGCCGTCGCGCAGACGGTGGAGGAGGTGTCGGACGGAACCGCGGGCATCAAATGGGTCAATGACGTCTTTATGAACGGCAGAAAAAT
>CADCON010000074.1 GCA_902803035.1 uncultured Ruminococcus sp. | reverse complement strand
TTTTTGGCGATAAAGGGTATATCCTTCACGGACTTCTTCTGCATAGAATTCTTTTCCATGGGCGTGATCTCTCCGTATTACATCAAATTCTTCATTTATCATTCTACTACCGGACAAGCGGAATGTCAATCTCAGAATAGCCGGAAAAAGAAAATCCCCCCGAACGCAGTTTTTTCCGCCGCGTCCGGGGAGAAAGGAAAAATCAATGCCGGGGATACCTATTGGTCAATAGCTAATGGAAAAACAGCGAAGCGGGTTTACATCACATAATCGTCATATCTTTCAGAATATCTCCGGAAGTCGATCCTGACGGCCGCATTTGCGCCGAATGCTATTCTGCCGTTTGCGCTGACATAGCTGATCGTTCCGTCGGGATTGACCGCTATGATGCCAGAATAGTGACTGCTGGTCGGTTTTGCTCCGTCGCTGAATGTCAGCCCCTCCTCCTCGGCACGTTGGAAGAATTCTCTGCCGATGTTTTCATCTTCTCAGTAATTCCCCAGAAATTTAAAATAGCTCATTTCGGTGCTGAGGGAACAGATGAGGGCGCAGACGCGTTCGTCATGGACGTTGCCGTTGAAGTCGAGATAGAAGCGGTACTGGAAATTCTGCCCCTTGAGCGGACGCGATTCAATCTTGGAGATGTTCATGCCGTTGGCGGCGAATCTCGACAGCACGCGGTAAAGGCTTCCCGTGCGGTGGGGCAGCGTGAAGGTCAGGCTGATCTTGTCCGCGCCGTCGCGGATCACCATATGCTTGGAAATGATGATGAAGCGGGTCTGGTTGCCGTCGATGTCCTGAATGCCCTCCTCCAGAATGTCCAGTCCGAACTGCTTTCCCGCGACGCTGGAGGCGATTGCCGCCCTGGTCGGGTCGTTCCAGCGGGCGACGTTCCTCGCGGCGACGGCGTTGTTGCTGTATTCATTGGTGTTGAAGCCGTGGGTCTGGAGATATCTCGCGCACTGGGCGAGTGCCTGCGGATGCGCGTAGACCTCGGTAATATCCCCGATTTTCGCCCCCTTGGGCGCAAGCAGACAGTGATGGATGGCCACGTCGGTTTCGCCGACAATATAGAAGCCGTGGCGCGTCAGCAGGTCGTAAACGTCGTTGACCGCGCCGGCGGTGGTATTCTCCAGCGGCAGCACGCCGAAGTCCGCGTATTCCTCCGTCACCGCGTCAAACACGTCCTGGAATTTCGGAAAGAACATCGGCTCGGTGTCCTCGCCGAAGAACTGCTTGGCGGCGAGGTGGGAATAGGCTCCCGCCGCGCCCTGGCAGGCGATTTTGGAGCCTTTGATGATCTTGCCGGCGGTCATGAATTTCTTGCGCAGCTTGCCGTCATCGCCGTAGAGAAGCATTTGCTGGTAGGTGCAGCTGATGTCGATGAGGGTCGCCATCAGCGTACGCGCGCCACCTCCGAATTCGCCCCCCTCGCGCTCGACCCGTTCGAGAATCTCGCGCTCCCTGTCGGGATGGGAGATAGGCGCGCCAGTGCGCTTCTTGACGGCGGCGACCTTCTCGGCAGCGTGCATTCTCCGCACGAAAAGGTCAAGAAGCTGCCGGTCGATGTCATCGATTTCCTTTCTGACGTCGGAAAGCTCGTAGTCCTCCGGCAGGCTGCTCAATACATCGGAAAAGCTCATAGCCTGCCCACCTCCTTCATCAGGTCGGCAAGGCCGATCGCCACCGCCGATTCAATGGCAGGCAGCGCGCGGGGAACGATGCAGGGGTCATGCCTGCCGCCGACGGTGAGAATGGCGTCGCGCTGCTCCTTGAGATCGACCGTGTGCTGCTCCTGCGAGATGGACGGCGTGGGCTTGATGGCGGCGCGGAGGATGATGGGCATTCCGTCGGTAATGCCGCCCAGAATGCCGCCGCAGACGTTGCGGGTGGTGATCACGCGGTTGCCGGAAAGGGTGAAGGGGTCGTTCGATTCGCTGCCCCGCATACGGGCGACGTCGAAGCCCGCGCCGAATTCCACGCCCTTGACGGCGGGAACGCCGAACACAATGGAGGAAAGCACATTCTCCACCCCGCCGAACATGGGCGAACCCACGCCGGCGGGAACGCCAACCGCCGCGATTTCCACAATGCCGCCCACGCTGTCGCGCTCGCTTCTCGCGTCGTCGATCCTGCGGCGCATCCCTCTTTCGGCTTCGGGACGGTTGAGGGCAAAGAATTTCTCCTGCAGGGCGAGAAGCTGGTCGGCATTGACCGAAACGGGATCGAAGGGATCGTCGTACATATTGCCGATGGCGTAGATATGCCCGCCGACCGTCACGCCCCTGCGGGCGAGAATCTGCCGGCAGACCGCCCCCGCGAAGGTCAGGGGCGCGGTGAGCCGTCCGCTGAAATGACCGCCGCCGCGCACGTCGTTGTAGCCGTTGTAGCGCACCGCGCCGGTGTAATCCGCGTGACCCGGACGGGGCAGACGCTGCAGCTTGTCGTAATCCACCGAGCGGGTGTTGGCATTTTCAATGACCGCGCACATCGGCGCGCCGGTGGTGGTATCGCCGAGAATGCCGGAGCAGACCTCCGGCATATCCTCCTCCTTGCGGGGCGTAGAGGAGGAATCGTTGCCGGGCGCGCGGCGGTTCATCTGGAATTGTATCTCATCGAAATCCAGCTTTTCGCCCGCCGGCAGGCCGTCGATGACAATGCCGATGCCGACTCCGTGGCTCTCGCCGAAAATCGAAATTCTGATGTTATTTCCCCATGTCGATGACATTTGCTTTCCCTCCAAGAGAATTGTATACTTCAAAGAATGACGGATAGCTCTTATTCACGCTGCGCGGCGTGGTGACGGTCACTTCCCCGTCGGCGCAGAGCGCGCCGATTGCCGCCGACATCACGATCCGGTGGTCGCGGAAGCCGTCCACCGTGCCGCCTTTCAATCGCTTCACGCCCTGAATGATCAGGCCGTCGGGCGTCACTTCGGCATTCCCGCCGAGCGAACGAATCATTGCGGCAGTCGACGTCAGGCGGTCGCTCTCCTTGATGCGGAGCCGTTCGGCGTGGTCGATGACCGTTGTGCCCTCGCAGAGCGAAGCGCACAGCGCAAGGCACGGAACGAGGTCGGGAATCTGCTGCGCGTTGATGCGCTGTGCCTTTCTTCCGCCGGGACGAACCATGAGCTCATTGCCTACGACAGCGATTTCCGCGCCGAAGCCCCGGAATAATTCCACCGCCGCCTTGTCGCCCTGCGCGGAATCCATCCGCAGCCCGCGCAGCGTCAGCTCGCTGCCGAGCGTTCCGGCGGCGAGGAAGAATCCCGCCTGCGACCAGTCGCCCTCGACGGTGTATTCTCTCGCGCGGTATGACTGTCCGCCGGGAATGCGCCAGCCGTTTTCCTGCGGAATCACCTTCACATCGAAGTCCGCCATGCATTGAACGGTCATATCGACGTAAGCCGAGGACTGCAGCGGCGTGGTGAGAAGAAGGCGGCTGTCCCCTTCGCAGAGCGGCAGCGCCATGAGCATTCCCGTGATGAATTGGGAGCTGATGTTGCCCGGTATTTCGTATTCGCCAGCCTGTAATTTTCCCTTACAGACCAGAGGCAGACCGCCTTCCGAATGGCATTCCACGCCGGCTCGCGGCAGCAATTCGTTATATAGACCGATCGGACGGGAAACCAGCGTTCCCTCGCCGGTGAAGCGGCCGTTGATGCCGGCGGCGCAGGCAATCGGAATGATGAAGCGCAGCGTGGAGCCGGATTCGATGCAGTGGATATCCACCGGCTCATTGGCCGCGTTCCCGCAGCGGCCGCCCATGCCGTCGATGACCAGCGTATCGCCGGACAGCGCAAACGCCGCTCCGAGCGCGGAAATGGCGTTGAGCGTCGCCTTCATGTCATCGGAAAGCTCGATCGGGGAAAGCACGCTCCGACCCGTTGCCAGAGCCGCGCAGAGAATCGCCCTGTGCGCCGCGCTCTTGGAGGGGGGAATATTGACTACACCCCGAAGTACACCGCCTCCCGGTATTCTGCAAACGGACTCTTGAATCAATACGCTCATACGCCCATTCCCCTCCGGATAAAATCAAGCAGCCCGCCGCATGGAATCTGATAAACAAAAGCGTCGCCTATCGAATGCAGAAGGACAATATTCATCAGGTCGCCCCTGCGTTTTTTGTCAAGCATGGCGGCGTCGCTGATTTCCTCCGGCGGGAATTCGCAGGAAACCGGCATACCGCATTTTTTCAGGACGGCTTCCAGCCGCGCGGACGTTCCCTTCTCGGTCAGACCCGCTGCTTCTCCGGCTCTTGCCATAACCAGCATACCGATTCCCACCGCCTCGCCGTGCGCGATGCCGGTGTAATGCGCGCATTTCTCAATCGCGTGGCCGATGGTGTGGCCGAAATTGAGCAGCATTCTTTCGCCCGATTCCTTCTCGTCACGCTCGACCACGCCGGCTTTGATGGCAATGGAACGGGCTGTCAGCTCCTCCATTATCTTCATATCAATACCGTGATGTTCGATCAGTTCAAAAAGCTCCGCGGATCGGATGCAGCCGTGCTTGATGATCTCTCCGAAGCCGTCCGTGACGTATCGCGGCGGCAGGGTGGCAAGCGTGTCCGCGTCAGCCAGCACCAGACAGGGCTGGTGAAAGCTGCCGACCAGATTCTTGCCGCATTCGAGATCGACGCCGGTCTTGCCGCCCACCGACGAATCATTCTGTGAAAGCACGGTCGTGGGAATTTGCACAAAGGGAATGCCGCGCAGATAGGTCGCGGCCGCGAAGCCGCACATATCGCCCGTCACGCCGCCGCCGAGAGCCACCGCGAAATCGCTGCGGCTCAGCTCCGCGTCGGTGAACGCTTCGTACATTCTCACCACATAAACCAGCCGCTTGTATTCCTCGCCGGCAGGAAACACATTGACCGAAACCCGGAATCCCGCCGCTTCAAGCGATTTCCGGACGGTATCAGCGTAGAGCGGCGCGACGTTACTGTCCGACACAATGACACACCGCGACGCCTTGGGAAGGATTTTTTTGACAATCCCGCCGCATTCCGACAGAATTCCCCTCTGAATGATCACGTCATATGGCTTTCCCGTATTGACATGAATGGTATTTGCAGCATCCGTAAAATTCATTCGCCCAGTTCCTCCTTGACCATGCGCCCTCTGCCGAGAATCGTTTCCAGCGTTTCGCGGTCGTTTTTCTTGATGGCGTCGGTCATTTCCGTGATATTTTTAATGAGAAGGTCAAGCTCCTGCGTGAGCGCGTCGGCATTCTGCAGGAAAAGCTCCGCCCATAGGTGTTCGTTGAGCCGCGCCACGCGGGACACGTCGCGGTAGCTGCCGGCGGAAAAGCCCTTGTGACGCAGGCATTGGGGGCTTTGCACATAGGCGTTCGCCAGCACGTGCGGAAGCTGCGAGGTAAAGGCAATCATGCGGTCGTGCTCGGCAGGCGTGCAGACCACGTGCATTCCGAAGCCCAGATCGGCAGCGAAGCCCTTGAGCCATTCCACCTGCATGGCGGAGGAATCGTCCGTCGGAGTGATAATAAAGCTCGCGCCATTGAAGAGCGCCGCCTCGCTGTTCTGATAGCCGCCCTTCTCCTTGCCCGCCATGGGGTGAACGCCTACGAACACAAAGCCGTGCCGCGCGGCAATCGGCGGGAGCTTTTCGCAGATGTACCGCTTGATGCCCGCCACGTCGATAACCAGCGCGCCCTTCTTGACCCTGCCGCCGATGGACGCCATATAATCCACCGCTTCCTCAGGGTAAAGTCCCAGAATGATCATGTCCGCCTGCCCGATATTGTCGTCGGTCAGCTCCTCATGCACCGCGCCGTCCGCCATCGCCTGCAGCAGCGTTGCGCGGGTGCGGTTGCGCGCCATGACGTGATAGCCGGTGCGCTCCGCGATCGCCTTTGCCATCGAGCCGCCGATGAGTCCCAGACCGATAATCGCAATATTCTTTATTTCAAGCATATTCTTCATTTCCCCCATCTTTCAATTAAACGCGGTTATCTTTTATCATACTAAATTACGGGAAAAAAGTCAAGCGGCATCTACGGAAAAAGC
>CADCON010000073.1 GCA_902803035.1 uncultured Ruminococcus sp. | reverse complement strand
TTATTTGTATGATAGCACAAATAAATGAATATGTCAAAGATATTTTTCTAATTTTTGATTAAATTCGTGTAAAAATCATGACGAAATTGCGGGGTGATATTTGTTTGTTTTCTATATCGGAAAAAGCCAGACGCGGAAAAAGAGGAAAAACTCAGCCGGCGACGGCATCGCCGGTGTCCTCCCACGTTACAATGCCGGTGTCGCTGATGACCGCGTAGCCGGCGGTCTTGGCGGAGAAGAAATACTCGTCGAAAACGTCCCTTGCCACCTGCGCCATGACCTTTCCGTGGCCGCATTTCTCGCCTATGACGGCGACGGCAATTTCGGGGTCGTCGTAGGGGGCGAAGGCGATGAAGACCGCGTTCGGGGACTCGGTTTTCGCGTCGCCGCGGGAGGATTTATTGGTATCGGCGGTACCTGTCTTGCCGCCGATTCTGAGCTGGTAATTTTCGAAGGTGTCGGACGCGGTACCGTCCTCGGTAACGCTCTTCATGCCCTCCTTGACGATGCTCATGAAGGTGTCGGAGGCTTCGAGCTTGGTGATGACGGTCTTGTTGATTTCGGCGTCTTCGCGGACGGTCTGGTTCATATCGTAGGATTTGATGGTTTTGATGAGGGTGGCGGAATAGCGTGTGCCGCCGTTGGCAAGGGTGGACATATAGGCGCAGATCTGCATGGGGGTGAAACGGTTGTCGCTCTGTCCGATGGCCGCCTGGAGCGTATCGCCCATGAACCAGTTCATATTGCGGCCAGAGCGTTCCTCACGCCCGGCGAGAATGCCGATGGATTCGCCCAGACCGACGCCGGTTTTGGAGCCGAGACCCAGCTGCTTGCAGTAGGCGTTCATCTTGTCGATGCCGACGCGCATGGAAACCGTGTAGAAGAAGATATTGCAGGAAACGGAAATCGCCTGCGTGACGTTGACGCTGTGGTGAATGCCGTCGCAGATGAACATCTTGTTGCCGTATTCCTCCAGGATCATATAGCCGTTGCAGGTGATCTTTTCGTTGCGGTCGATGCCGTGTTCGCTCGGATGAAGCTCGCCTTTGTTCTTGCTGTTTTCGTATTCCTGCAATCCGGCGAGCGCCATGGCGGGCTTGAAGGTGGAGCCGGGCGCGTAGCCGCCGCTGAAGGCGCGGTTGAAGAGCGGATTGTCGGGATTCTTGCTCAGGTCGTTGTAATCCTGAAGATAGGTGCTCAGGTTGAAGGAGGGATAGGTCGCGGCGGCGAGAACCTCGAAGGTCTTGACCTTCATCACGACGGCTGCCGCGGCATTGGCGTCTGCGCCGCTGCCTTCAATGCCCGCTGCCCGCTGGGCGAGGACGATATTCTCGATGGACTGCTGGGTCGCCTTCTGAAGGTCGGTGTCGAGCGTCAGCACGACGGTATTGCCGGCCTTCGGCTCGCGGGTGTATTCAGTGTAAATGACGTTGCCCCGGCTGTCGTGGCGCACCTTCTTGATGCCGCTCTGACCGCGCAGGGTGTCCTCGTATTCCTTCTCCACGCCGAATTTGCCCACGACGTCGTTGTAGCCGTAGCCCTTCTTGCGGAGGTTTTCAAATTCCTCGGCGTAGATCTTGCCGGTGATGCCGATGAGATGGGGCGCGACCGAGCCGTCGGTGTATTCGCGGATCGGCACGATCTCCACGGTCACGCCGCGGAAGCAATTGGCGTTTTCGCTGATGATCTGCATGGTTTCCTGCGAGATATCGCCGGCAAAGGTGAAGGGATTGGATGAGTTGAATCCGAGAAGCTCCATTTCCAGCCGCACGCCCATGATGATTCTGGCGACGTCGGGCGCGAGGCCTTCGGTTTCGTAGCGTTCCGCCATTTCGTCAAAGCAGTTCTGGGCGGTGGCGTAGGTCTGCAGTTCCAGCATGGTTTCCATGCGGCGGATGGCGGTCGCGCTGTTCTCGGCAAAGGCGACATTGCCCATCTGATCCACAAGAAGCGGGCAGGAATCCTCCCATTTGGGGGAGCCGTCCTCGTTTCTGCCTTCGTTTTCATCGATGATTTTGGTCAGGCGATAGATGATTTCGTTGCGTTGCGCGTTTTCCAGCTTGTTGAATTCGGACGCCTGAAAGATGATGGCATAGCCCATGCGGTTGGAGGCGATGGTTCTGCCGTAGCGGTCGAGAATTTCGCCTCTCGCCGCCGTCACCTTGATGCTCGACGCGGTGTAGGACAGCGCGGAATCGGCGTAGGTGCGGTAATTGAATATCTGAAAATCCGCCAGCTTGAAGATGTATGCCGCCAGTATGGTGGCCACGATGCCGACAAGTACAACGCAGCGTTTATAGATGAGTTTGACGTCCAATTGACAAGCCTCCTTTTTTCTGTGGAGTGTGGAGTGTGGAGTGTGGAGTGTGGAG
>CADCON010000072.1 GCA_902803035.1 uncultured Ruminococcus sp. | reverse complement strand
CTTTGCGGTGACAATGCCGCGATGATCGGCGCGCAGGGGTATTACGAGTACCTCGCCGGGAACATTGCCGGCATGGACCTCAACGCCTGCGCCGAACGCAGCATTGAAGCCTGACAACATTCATTTTTTCCGCATTGACGGGGGGGGATCGCCTTGTCAATGCGGTTTTTTTGTGCGGGTGCGGTCTTTGGGTGCGGCTCATGCGGATTTGGGGCTGGCGGCGGGGGAATTTTGGGATGAAATTGGGATAGCGGTGGGGGAATTTGGGCGGATTTTGGGCTGGAATGGGGCTGGAAATTGATTTTTTTAGGGGCGGGGGTATATTTCTCTTTTTGATTTTTTACATAACAAAATGCTAATCTTGTCGTGTGAATTTCTTTTTACGGGATTTTTGGATTGATTGTGAGTTTTTGCCTTGTTGTTTTGTCTCGTTATCAGTGATTATGTTTATTACCGGCTTTGAATGTCTTATCCTTCGACTGAAAAGTGTTGTCTTTTGATGTGGATTATTGCTAATCTTGTCGTGGGAATTTCTTCTTACGCCGCTTTATGCTCCTCTTTCTCCCCTTTTCCTGCCGGGCTTCCTACCCTTTTTTTCCGCTGTCGCGTTATGCTTCATTCTGAATGGCACTTCCTTCTCAGCAGTCGTTATAGACGTATTCCCGCCCTTCGCAGAACCTCATCCCCGCTGCCCATTCCGCGTCCAGTATCGCTTCAATCTCCGCCGCTTCCGACGTCGCCGCGTATCGCTCCTTCGCTCCCCCTTTCCGCCCTCTACGCTTCCTTCTCCCCGCTCTCCTATCCACCGCTTCCCGCACAATCGGCAGGAAATACCACATCGAATTGATGTACTGCGCGCTCTCCTCTTCCCTCTCCCCGATGCTCTCTATAACCTCTACAATCTGCGCTTCGTCCGCTCCGTATTCCCGCATCTCTTCCAATGCTTCTTTGTCCTTCAGCTTGAATCGCTTTCCTGTTACGCTGCTATACGCTTCTGATGGTGTGATTTTGCTCGACACTATTTCGGGAATGGGTGCTTCTTCTGCGGGAAAATATGGTTCGGGAATGGGCGCTTCTTCTGCGGGAAAATATGGTTCGGGAATGGGTGGCGGGGGCGTCTGATCCGACGCCGGATCGGATTCCTCTCCCGCTTGGTCGGCAGCGGCGGCGGCAGCAGGCATTTCTCCGTTCGCGGTCGGAATTTCGCTGCGCGGCACACATTTTTTTGCTTTGCTTTCCGCTGCTTTCATTTTGCTTTTATTTTCTTTTTTTTTATTTTCTTTTCTTTGTGGCGTTTTTGCTGCGGAAACCCGCGTTTCTGTCGCAATAACGTCCTGCGACAGGACAGGCTCCGTGCTTTCCTCATTCTCCGCTGTTTCGCTCTCGTCCAGCAGCCAGTATCGGCTCTTGTCTGCCTTCGATCTCGCCGACACATCGCTGTAATGCCGCTGGATCATCTTCGACGTGATAACCGATTGCTTCAGCAGCGCCGCGTCAAACAGCCCTTCCTCCGCGCAGTAGTCGATGATTTGCTGCACGTATTCCCTGTCACGCAGTCCCAGCACTCTCATCAGATAGGGTACAAGCGATTTCATCCCGATCTCCAGATAGTAGCCATTCTCGTACACCTTGCTCTCTATCAGCGTGTACACACAGTATCCGTCTGTCCCGTACTCCATCAGCAGATTCATGATCGGAATCTGGTCCCATTCGTGTACGTCTTTGTAGTAGAATGCCAGTCCTTTCTTTACCGGACGTGCCATACTATCACTCCTTTTCCTTCATTGACAATTTGTATGAAATGGGGGTGGACAATTCTGATTTGCGAATTGTCTTCCTTTTATCAATTCCTTTTGCGGAATTCTGAACTCATTATAGCACGCATTTCTGAGAATGTCAAGCCGTTGCCGGTTCAGATTTTCGCATAAATGCGAATTCTGCGTAAAAAAAGACCGAAGCACGGCCGCTCCGCGCTTCAGTCCTTGCTCTCTGTTGAATTGTCAGTTTCTGCGGCCTTCGACGTAGCCCTGTCCGCCAACGACAACCGCTACTGTCTTGACGAAAATTATCATGTCGAATATCACCGAACGCTTCACGACGTATTCCTTGTCGAAATACACCTTCTCTTCCGCCGGAACACAGTCGCGCCCGTTCACCTGCGCCCATCCTGTCACGCCCGGACGCACGTCGTACACGCCTTCGCGCATACGAAGCTTATGCACATCCGATTCGCTCATGATCAGCGGTCGCGGCCCTACCAGGCTCATGTCACCGATCAGCACGTTGAAAAGCTGCGGCAGCTCGTCGATGCTCGTCTTGCGGAGTATCCTTCCCACCCGCGTGATGTGCGCGTACGGATCCGCCAGAGCCGCCGTCGCCATCTCGTGAGGCGCGTTGACCTTCATCGTGCGGAATTTATAGACCTTGAAAAGATTGCCGTTCTTGCCTACCCGATTCTGGCTGAAGATCACTGAGCCTTCCGAATCCAGCTTGATGAGCGCGGCCACTACCGCGAAAAGCGGCAGCAACAGCAACAGCGCGGCGGCGGATACGACAACGTCGAATACCCTCTTGAGAAGTGTGTAAACAGGCTTTGTCCTGATTCTTGTGTCGTCAAAATAAAGACTGCCTACATAGTTCTCACGCACATTAACCATGACAAATCCCTCCTTGCATTCGTTGTTCGTGATAAAGTACAAAGCACGGGTGCCTCCTGCGTCCGGCACCACCCGGCGATCTGCGCCAACATACGATCTGCACCAACCAACGCTTCGCGCGGCTTCACATTCGCTCTGCTCCATTTGCGCTCCGCGTTTTCACATACCCGGCAGCGTCTCGCTTTGTTCAGATCGCACTCGTCACCCGGTGCTTTTTACTTTATTCATAGTATAACACATCATTTATCGAATTTCAATATATTTTTTTTGTTTTTTGCATTTTTATCAAAATTTTCAAAAAATCTTCACCGTAGCCCGATAAATGTTTATTAAATAACGATAAACAAGGCGGATTTGTGCTTTTATATCATTGAATATCCTTTTTCATTCCTGCCCGCACGGCCCCTTTTATGCATTCTGACGGACCGCCGCCTGCTGCCCGCGGCTTTTTTCTATCCGTTTTCATCCAGTTCATAAATGAAGCCGCAGCGCAGCATTTCACATTCCACGCGGTCGTGCGTCACCAGTATCACTGTCCGCTCCGCGCAGTATTCGTCCACCTTCGCTATCACACGCTCCCGCAAGCCGGGATCCAGCCCCTTGAATGGCTCGTCCAGCAGAATCAGCCGTGATGGACAGGCCAGCGCGCGCGCGATGCTCAGCCGCTGCTTCATCCCCCCCGATAAATCGTCCGGATAGCTCCGGAATTCCTTCTCCAGTTCCATTGCCGTCAGAAGCTCCCGCGCCAGTGCCTTCCCGCAGCCGGTGGTTTCGGTGATGTTATCCTCCGCTGTCAGCCACGGCAGCAGCCGGTATTCCTGAAATACGTAGGAAACGCGCCCCTCCGGACGCTCGATTTCCCCGCTGTCCGCCGGCGTGATTCCCGCGATGATTTGCAGCAGCGTGGTCTTTCCGCCCCCTGAACGCCCAAGTATTCCCGCGCGCCCATTCTCGGGCAGTTCCATTGAAAAATCCCGCAGCACGGCTTTTCCTCCGTAGGATTTGCTGATATGTCTGATACGCAGCGGCACCCGGATCCCTCCTTCCTTCATGTTGCCGGTCGGTGATAATTATTTTAATAAAGAAAAAGCATGGCGCATAACCATTCAGGACTGGATGCAGCCCCCCTGTGTTACTTCGGGCTTCATTTTTTATCGGGGCCGCACGCGCGTTTCCGGGGTTCCTTCGGTATTCGCCTTTTCTCTATGCGCTTCCGGCCGCGTTTCGCTCGCTCGCCTTCGCCTCGCTCGTGGGGCCCTGCCCCACTCCCCGCTGGTGGCACTGCCCCCAGACCCCTGCCAGGGACCCTTGGCCCCTGGACCCCACGCTCGCATTCGCTCGCTTGTTATGCGCTTTTTTTCTTTTCTTCTTTTATCTTTGCTTCCTTGCTTTTTCTTACACGCGCCTTAGCCTGAACTTTTTCCCTAAGTATTCCATCAGCCGTATAAATAGCTTCTCCAGACATAAACTCAGAAGTATCACTACCGCTGTCCACGCAAATAAATCCGCCGTTTCCAGATATATTTTCGAGTAGTATAACTGCCGCCCGATCGAATCCTTGGTCACACCGATCACCTCCGCCGCTACGCCCGCTTTCCATGACAGCCCCAGCGCGGTCCGGCACGCCGCCATCATGTATGGCAGTACCGACGGAATCGTGATCTTCGTCGCCCGCTTCCGGCGGCTCATGCCGTATACCTTCGCCATCTCAAGCAGCTTCGGGTCTACCTCCCGGATGCCCTCAAGTACGTTGCCGTAAACTACCGGCAGCACCATCAGAAAGGAAATGAATACCGGCACCCGCTGCCCTGTCAGCCATACCAACGCCAGAATGATGAACGACGCGACCGGCGTCGTTTTGATCAGTGTGATCGCCGGCGTCAGGAATTCCCGCGCAAAGCTCCACCGGTGGCACACAACCGCCAGCGCCGCCCCCGCCGCACTGCCCAGCAGAAAGCCTTCCGTGATCCTCCCCAGCGATCCCAGCGAGTATCTCCAGAAGTCCGCCGTCACGCATAATTCCCCCAGCCGCTTCGCTACCGTCAGCGGCGAAACTACCAGCAGCTCCATGTCTACGGCTAAACAGACAAGCTGCCACAGTGCCAGCCAAAGCACCGCGACAGCTGCCTTCGTTCCGATTCTCCTGAGTTTCCCCTTCTTATCAGCCGACATAGTAGAATTCGTCGCCCGGAAGCGCGCCGCCGACCGATTGGGGATCCGCTTCCAGCAGCACCTTCAGGAAGCCTTCCACTGAATTCTTCATCTCTTCGCCCGTCACGCATACGATGTTGCAGCCCGGAATCGCCTGCTTCGCCAGTGCTTCGTTGGGTATGACGCCCAGCGCGACTACCTGCGCTACCGTGCTGTCCAGGTCATTCAACGCCGCGTCCGACGACGCCGCAAAGTCATTCAGGAAGGTTCTGAACGCGCCTTCGTTCTCCTGCAGCCAGTCCGCTCGGACAATCACTACGCCCTGCGCGATGGGAGTGTCGCAGACCTTGTTCCATTCCGCCTGCACGTCCGTCACGGTGAATTCCTTCTCCGCCTTCTTCAATTGCCCCTTGATGGCTGTCGCTTTCGGCTCCGGCACCATGATCGTCTCCACGTCGCCGCTCACGATCTTCGCCGCCAGCTCGTCCGCGCTGTATTCATAGCTCACCTTCGTGTCAAGCTGGTTCTTCGCTATGATATAATTCAGAATGAATTCCGGATTCGCTCCCTGCACCGACGACGGCGCGTATACCGTCTTTCCCGCCAGATCCGACGCGCTCTTTACCGCGCCCGTCGTGTCGATGAAATACAATACGCCCAGCGTGCTCACTGCCGCCACCTTCACATTTCCCTTCGTCACCTTGCTCAGCTTCGCCGCCAGATTCGTCGGCACACACGCTATGTCAACGTCCCCTGCCGAAATCTTCGCTACCATCTGCGTCGGTTCGTCTACATAGTCCGCCGCGTAGGTGTTGGCGTATTCCTTATTGCCCTCTTTATACAGCTCCGCAATCGATTGCTTCTCTGTCGCCAGTTTCGCCATTGACACGCCTGTCGGCCCGTACAGCGCGCCTACCCTGACCTCCGTCGTCACCGTCTGCGCTTCCTGCGCTTCCTCCGACGACGCGTCTGCCTTCTTCTCCGTTCCGCACGCGGCCAGAGAAACCATCATTGCCAGCGACATCATGATCGCTGCCATCTTCTTCATTGCTTTCATTGCTGAAAACCCCTTTCATTTATAGTGTGGAGTGTGGAGTGTGGAGTGTGGAGTGAAGGAGCGGCGGAGCCGCTGGAATATAACGCCCGCGTTCGTCCGCTTCTTTTTCAGAATCGCTGGAGGGCGGGGATATCCGTCAGCTCGATGTGCCTGCCGCTCCGGACAATCACACCCGCGCTTTCCAGTGTCCCCAATGCCCGGTACAGCGACGCGCGAGACAGATTCACCCGCACCGCCAGCTCCGAACAGCTCCGGATCCTCACTACCGCGCGGCTGTCCTCCGCTTCAAATTCCCCCAGCAGGTAGTCCGCCAGCTTCCTCTCCGCTGTGCTTCTCGACAGCGTGTGAATCCGCCGGTTCAGAAACCCGATCCTCCCGCACAGGTATTTCATGCAGCCCGCTGCCGCTTCCGGGTATTCCTTCATCAGCTTCGCCGGATCTATCGCTCCTATCAGCGCGACCCGGCATTTGCCCGCCGCTCGTATCTCTGAATTCACCGGCCCGCTTCCGCAGCCCGCCAGCGACGCTATGTCAAACGGCTGCCCCGCGCTGACTACATTCAGCAGCATCGTTTCCCCGGCGCTCCCTGTGTAGATTCGCAGCGAACCTGTCAGCACCACGCCCCAGTGTCCCGCTCTCACCTCCTGCGGAATCGCTTCGCCGCCTGTCAGGCTCAGTCCTTTCACGCCCGACGTCTCCAGAAATCCGCGGATGACGCTCTCTTCACACCCTGAAAACACCACGCAGTCCGCCGCTTCGCTCCATTCCGCCTGGCTTAGCTCCGATTGCTTCATGCGCCTTCGCCTCCCTGCGCTTTCCTTTCTCCACTTCTTTAAAGTGTATCATTTAATACACTTTTATTGGATTATACAGGAGGTTTCCGCGTTTGTCAAGTGCTAATTCCGCTTTTTGGGGGATTTTTGCCTTTTTTCTCTCTTTCCGCTCACATTCAGTATGCCACGCCGGCGGTTTATATACACGCCGCCGCCGCGTTTCCTTACCGGAAAATAATTCCGCGCGCTCCCGGTCATTCGACTGCGCCGGAAACGCGCGGATTCTGCGTTTTTATATTATTTTGAAATGGATTCATCTTGCGCGCACGTTCAGGTAGTAGAGACGCTGCCCCTTGTCTACCAGCACCTCCCCTTCGAAGCGGTCCCACAGCAGCCTTTCCGCCACGGATGTATATGACCGCCAGTCAAAGTCCTTCAGCCCCGTGATGAACGGGTCAATGCCCTCCGGAAATTCCGGGTAGCTCACGTCCCTGTACCCTTCGCCTTCCTTTATCCCTGTTTCCTCCACGATCAGAAAGCCCGACAGCGTGAAGGTTTCCGCTGTGCCGCCGGCCGATTTCCAGTACGCACGCTCGATTTCTTCCGCGCCCGGAAACCATTCCTCCAGCTCCCGCGTTTCCATCGGGTACGGTATCGCCGAATAGTCCGCTTCCGGCGGCGGCAGACTCTCCGTCCTTCCCGCACGCTCACACCCGCAGACATTCAGAACAAACGCCGCCGCGATGATCAGCCACGCCGCCCGCACGCGGATTGCTGATGCTGTCATTCCTGCCACTCCTTTTCTCAGCGGCTCCCCCGCCGCCTTCCATTAATGAATTCAACCCCGCCGGCTGCCGCGATTCCCTGGAGAATCGCCGCCCACGGGCGTCTGATGTAAAATGCCGCTATCGCACGGAACGCCGCCGGCTGCCACAGCAGCTTCACCCCGCACACCGCCGCCGTGATCGCCAGCGTCAGCACCGCGCCCGCCGCTACGTCCTTGGCCGCGCCCGCCGCCGCGTTATGCCGCCCCGTCGCGTCTACCGCCCGCTCCGTCGCGCTGTTCATCGCTTCCGCGGCGATCACCAGCCCGCAGAGGATGATTATTTCGCAGACCTCCGCCCTCGTCAGCACGAAAAACGGAAGGTACACAAAAAGATGAAACGCAACCACCAGATGAAATCGGAAGTTGCGTTCCTCCTTGACGCAGGTGATCAGTCCCCGCCACGCGTAGACAAATCCCTTTAAAAATTTTCTCATGTCTTCCTTCCGCTGTCGCCTCAGCCCGGCAGCTCGTCGGGATTGCCGATGAAGCTTGAATCGCGCGGAAGTCCCAGCGACGTCATGACCGCTTCTTCCTTCTCGCGCATTCTCACCGCTTCTATCCCGCCTTGCTCGTGGTCGTATCCCAGCAGGTGCAGCATCGAATGCGCCGTCAGATACCCGACCTCGCGCTGGAACGAATGCCCGTATTTCTTCGCCTGCTCTACCGCTACCGGCATACACAGCACGATGTCTCCCAGCTGCTTCGCGCCTGTCGCGGGGTTCACGTCGTAATTCCCGTCAATTCCCAGCGGGAATGACAGCACATCCGTCACTTCGTCCCTGTTGCGGAACCGGGCGTTCAGCTGCCTGATTTCCTCTGTGTCTACAAATGATACGCATACCTCGCATGATCCCGGTATCTGCTCCATCTGAAGCACCGCGTTGCAGCATCTCCTGATCAGAAGCCTGATGCCTGTCGGAATCTTGACCGCCTTCTGCCGGTCCTCAATGATGACCTTTGTTCTGTCCATTTTCTTCTGTTGCCTCCTTATATCATGGTTGCTTAAGTGATTGTCCGACGTAATTGATGATTGCAATCGGGGCGGGCGGATTTTGAAAACGATGTGTTT
This sequence comes from uncultured Ruminococcus sp., assembly GCA_902803035.1. Classification (GTDB taxonomy): domain Bacteria; phylum Bacillota; class Clostridia; order Oscillospirales; family Acutalibacteraceae; genus RUG762. Next base: position 3,742 of record CADCON010000072.1, on the reverse strand, counting down.
TCCTCCGATCGGGAGCAAGGCAGATCGTTGAACGCGGATTTTTCTCTATTCGCCCGGGTCAATTGCTTCTCGGGGCGCATCTTGCCCGGTCGGCTTCGCCTCCCTCGCGGGGCGCTGCCCCGCCGCCCCGGCAGGGCCCTGCCCTGCACCCGGCAGGGAACCAGTCCCCTGCACCCCACGCTCGCATTCGCTCGCTGATTACGCGCTTTGCTTTTTCTTTATTTCTTTGCCTTTACTATCGCCTGTTACGGCTGCTTTTTTCTTATTCCGGCTTTTTCGCTTTTTTCATACGCTTTGATGATGTCCTGCACCAGCTTATGACGCACTACGTCCCGGTTGTCAAATCTCACTACCGCTATGTCCTCTATCCCGCTCAGTATCCGGATTACCTGCGGCAGACCCGATTTCTTCCCGTCCGGCAGGTCTATCTGCGTGATGTCGCCGTTGATCACCATCTTTGAGCGGAAGCCAAGCCGCGTCAGGAACATCTTCATCTGCTCACGCGACGTGTTCTGCGCTTCGTCCAGTATGATGAAGCTGTCGTCCAGCGTCCGTCCCCTCATGTACGCCAGCGGCGCTACCTCGATCGTTCCGCGCTCTAAGTGCCGCTGGCAGCTCTCCGCTCCCAGCATATCATACAGCGCGTCGTACAGCGGCCGCAGGTATGGGTCTATCTTCGATTGCAGATCTCCCGGCAGGAAGCCCAGCTTCTCCCCCGCTTCCACCGCCGGGCGCGTCAGTATGATCCTGTCCGTCTCCCCGCGGCGCAGCGCGGCTACCGCCATCGCTACCGCCAGATATGTCTTGCCTGTTCCCGCCGGCCCTACCCCGAAGGTGATCGTGTGCCCCGCTATCGCGTCTGTGTAATTCTTCTGCCCGATCGTCTTCGGCCGCACCGGCTTGCCTTTTGACGTGATGCACACGCATTCGTCCGGCAGCTGCTCCAGCCGCTCCTCCAGATTGTCCTCTACCAGCGACAGGCAGTATCTCACAGACTGCCCGGTCAGGCTCTCTCCACGCCTGAGCTGCGTCAGCATCGCTCCTATCGCGCGCACCGCTTTCCGTACGTCGCTTTCTTCGCCCGTTACCTTCAGCTCCGGGCCGCGCGCTACCACATTGACGTGAAATGTCTTCTCCAGCAGCCGGATGTTTTCGTCACAGCTTCCGAAAAGACTTACTACGGTTTCCAGTCTGTCTATCTGCACGGTTTCTTCGTACAATGCCTGAGGACTCCTCTCGCTTTGCGTCGCTTCAATGTGACCGATCATATTTCATCGACAGGCAAACTGTGCCGACTGAGCGAAAAGTCTGCATAATATTTACCTTCGATGGAATATAATCATCACATTTACTAATTTATTATATCACAGCTTTTTAAAATAGTCACTATTTTTTTTTAAATTTTCGCAAATTTTTAGAATTTTTTCATATTTTTTTACATTTTCTCCTCTTTCGCACGCTTTTTTCCTGAAAATTTTACGATGTATAAAATTTCATCCCCCCGCTTCCGCCCCTTTCCTCCTGCTATTTTCGACAAAATGTTTTAAGAGTCGCCCTTGTATTTCTTCATTCCCTTTTCTCCTCCGGTGGTTCCAAATGCCGGAAAGATGTGCTATATTATTGTGTATGGATTGAATCGCGCTTCGCTGGCTTTCGGGCGATCGGAAATCTTTCCGGATCGCGGGAAGCCGATTCTACAGCCGCCTCCCTTTTCGGGAGGGCTGTCAGTCATTTTTACAAAAGAGGTATTTTTCTATGGCCGTATCTTCACAGCAAAGACTCAGAAACATCGCTATTGTCGCTCACGTCGACCACGGCAAGACTACCCTCGTCGATCAGCTCCTCCGTCAGAGCGGTATCTTCCGCGAAAATGAAGCCGTCGCTGACCGCGTGATGGATTCCAATGACCTCGAACGCGAGAGGGGCATTACCATCCTCTCCAAGCAGACCGCTGTCGAATACAAGGGCGTCAAAATCAATATCATTGACACCCCCGGCCACGCCGATTTCGGCGGCGAGGTCGAACGCATCCTTATGATGGTGGACGGGATTCTCCTGCTCGTGGACGCCTTTGAGGGTTGTATGCCCCAGACCCGCTTCGTCCTCAAAAAGGCTCTCGCTCTCGGCAAGAAGCCTATTGTCGTCATTAACAAGATCGACCGCCCCGGCGCCCGCCCCGCGGAGGTGATCGACGAAATTCTTGACCTCTTCATCGACCTCGGCGCCAATGAGGATCAGCTCGATTTCCCCGTCGTCTACGCTTCCGGCCGCGATGGGTATTCTTCCCTTGACCCTGACCATATGGGCTCCGATATGAAGGCCCTCTTTGAAACCATTCTCAGCGAGATTCCCGCGCCCGTCGGCGACGCGGATGGGCCTACCCAGGTGCTTTTCTCCAATATCGACTACGATGATTATGTCGGGCGCATCGGCGTGGGGCGCGTTGAACGCGGCGTCGTCCGCGCCGGTCAGCCGCTCGTCCTCTGCCATTCCGACGGCACTGTGCAGAATGTCAGAATCGGCAGACTCTATCAGTTCGAGGGGCTGCGAAGGGTCGAATCCGAATGCGCGTCGGTCGGCGATATTATTTCCGTTTCCGGATTGACTGATCTCAATATCGGCGAGACCGCCTGCGATCCTGAATGCGTCGAGCCGCTCCCCTTCATCAAAATTGACGAGCCCACCGTTTCTATGATGTTTATGGTCAACAATTCCCCCTTCGCCGGCCGCGAGGGAAAATATGTCACCAGCCGCAATATCCGCGACCGCCTCTTTAAGGAAGTCGAAACCAATGTCGCTATGCGCGTGGAGGAAACCGATTCCACCGACTGCTTCAAGGTGTCCGGACGCGGGGAACTGCATCTCTCTATCCTCATCGAAACCATGCGCCGCCAGAATTTTGAATTTCAGGTTTCCCGCCCGCAGGTTATCTACAAGGAAATCAACGGCAAAAAGTGCGAGCCTATCGAGCTTCTCATGATCGAGGTCCCGCAGGATTATGTCGGCGCGGTCATGGAAAAGCTCGGTACACGCAAGGCTGAAATGGTCAATATGGACGCGCGCGAGAGCGGTATGACCCACCTCGAATTCCGCATTCCCGCACGCGGTCTCATGGGTTACCGCTCCGAATTCCTCACCGATACCAACGGCAACGGCATTATGAATCATGTCTTCGACGGCTATGAGCCTTACAAGGGCGATATCGTCGTCCGCCAGCAGGGCAGCCTGATCGCTCACGAAACCGGCGAGGCCACCGCTTACGGCCTTTGGAATTCCCAGGAGCGCGGCAGAATGTTCATTGGCCCCAACACCGAGGTCTACGAGGGCATGATCGTCGGTGCCTCCCCTAAATCGGAGGATATTGTGGTCAACGTCTGCAAGAAAAAGCACGTCACCAATACCCGCGCCGCCGGTTCTGACGAGGCCCTCCGCCTTGTTCCTCACACCGTCCTCAGCCTTGAACAGTGCCTTGAATTCATCGCCGACGACGAATTGGTCGAGGTCACCCCCCATTCCATCCGTATGCGAAAGGTCATTCTCGACAAAGCCCTTCGCATGAAGGCCTGGAGCAAGAGCAAATAAGCGTGGAGCTTCTTTAGAGTGTGGAGTTTGGAGCGTGGAGCGTATTAAGAGTGTGGAGTGTGGAGTGTGGAGCGTATTAAAAGTGTGGAGTGTGGAGTGTGGAGTGTGGAGTGAATGAGCGGCGGAGCCGCTGGAATGTAACGCTCGCGTTCGCTCGCTT
>CADCON010000071.1 GCA_902803035.1 uncultured Ruminococcus sp. | reverse complement strand
TCCGCCTTTGCTCTTGCTTCGGCTTCCGCCTTTGCTCTTGCTTCGGCTTCCGCCTTTGCTCTTGCTTCGGCTTCCGCCTTCGCCCTTGCTTCGGCTTCCGCTTTTGCCTTGGCTTCGGCGGCTTCACGGGCGTTTTCTTTTGCTATCTTGTCATAGGGAAGGTCGTCGGTTTCGTCCAGCACGACCGGTTGGACGCCCATCGGCGCTTCTGACGCGGATTCGTCAAAATCGGCGCGCTTCTTGGCGGATTTGTCTCTCTTACCGGAAAACTTCTCGGTTTCCGACGGCTTGGGCGGGAATGCCGCGTCATAGAATTCCTCCCAGTTGACGCCGCTTTCGGTGGGCGCGGCAGGCTGTCTGGACATACTGCCGATTGCGTCCGACATGGAGGAAATGTCGTCAATCATCTGTTCCGATACGGAATGCGCCGCGACGCCCTGCGCGATTTTGTCCACGGCGGCGCGTCTGGCTTCGGTCTTGGCGGCTTTTTCCCTGGCGGATTCCTCTTTGCTGCGACGCCCTTTCCGGCGCCTTCCGCCCTTGTGCCCCGGATCGTTATCCGGGCCGGCATGATCGTTGGCGCTGTCTGACGCGGAATGCTCCGGCTTGGGCTGCTCCTGCGCCGCCGTCTGCTGGCGGGTGATATTCTCCGGAACCGCCCATTGCGGGGGCGGCATTGTGACAGTCGGAGGAACGAATCCCGTCTGCTGCACCGGAGGATAGGGCGATGGCTGCACCGGAGGATAGGATGTCTGCTGCACCGGCGGGTAAGGCGTCTGCTGCACCGGCCCCCACGCTGCTTCGGCCATTGCGGCGTTGATTGACGCCTGCCGCGCTTCTTCCATTGCCCGTGCGCGTGCCGACTGGGTATCGGCATTGGTGCGCTTCATCGCTTCGGGATGATAGTTGCCGTCCGCCGAATACCCCGTATAGGGATTGGGGCGGTTGCTGTATTCCTCGCTGTAACGCTTGACCGGTTTTTTATTTCTTTTGCGGCGGGGCTGATTGTTGCCGTTATGATTGCTGCTGGTTGCCACGAAAGTCATTCCCCCCTGTTATCTGATCTGACCGTCTCCCTGAATAATGAATTTGGAGCTGGTGAGCTGACGTATTCCCATCGGGCCGCGCGCGTGGAGCTTCTGGGTGGAAATGCCGATCTCCGCGCCGAGTCCGAATTCTCCACCGTCGGTAAAGCGGGTGGAGCAGTTGACATAGACCGCCGCGCTGTCCACCGAAGCGGTGAATTTCTCCGCGCTGAAATAATCCGATGTGACGATGCATTCGCTGTGTCCTGTGGAATAGGCCGCTATATGTTCGATAGCCTGATCGAGTGAATCAACTACACGACAAGCCAGAATGTAATCCAAAAATTCCGTCGCGTAATCCTCGTCCGTGACGGGAATCACGCTGTCGCCGAGAATTCCGCGCGTCCTTTCGCAGCCGCGTATCTCGACATTCTTGGCGTCAAGACGCTCCTTGATGACGGGAAGCGCGCTCTCCGCGATATCCTTATGCACCAGAATGGTTTCAATGGCGTTGCAGACGCTGGGGCGCGAGGTCTTGGCGTTGAAGATGATGTCGGCAGCCATTCCGATGTCGGCCGTGCGGTCCACGAATACATGGCAGTTGCCGACGCCCGTTTCGATGACCGGAACGGTGGAATTCTCCACCACGGCGCGGATCAGTCCCGCGCCCCCTCTGGGAATCAGCACATCGAGGTACCTGCTCATACGCATCATCTGGTTGGCACTCTCGCGCGACGTGTCGGACACCAGCTGAATGCAGTCGGCGGGAAGCCCCTCCGACGCAATCGCCCCGCGAAGGACCTCCGCGATCGCCATATTGGAATGAATGGCCTCCTTCCCGCCGCGGAGAAGGCAGACATTACCTGATTTCAGGCAGAGGGCCGCCGCATCGGACGTTACGTTGGGACGGGCTTCAAAGATAATGCCCACCACGCCGAGCGGAACGCGCACACGCTGAATTTTCATGCCGTTCGGGCGGACGCTGCCCTCGATGACTTCTCCGATGGGGTCGGACAGGGCGGCGACCTGACGAATGCCTTCCGCCATGCCGGCAATGCGTTCGGGCGTCAGACGGAGGCGGTCGAGGAGACTCTCCTTCATGCCGTTCTGTCTGCCGTTGGCAAGGTCGGTTTCGTTGGCGGAGATGATGTCATCCGCGTGTTCGAGAAGCGCGGCCGCCATTGCGTTCAGCGCGCGGTTTTTGGTGTTGGTGTCCGCTATGCCGAGAATTCTTTCGGCAGACTTTGCGGCAAGGCCCATTTTTTCGGTGTCCATATATTCCCTCCGTTGGCGTTTTTGTACTGATGATGGTCTGTGGCTGACGGATCATTCGTATTCGTTCGGAATGTGAAACCGCCGCGCTTTTTCTTCCGTGCTGACGGAAAGCGGGCGTTTCATTAATGATCGGGCGAAACGGATTTCCCGGTCACCTGCCGCTGCTTTGCGGCGGGACAAAGTGCGTGCCGACGACCTTGCCGTCGGTCAGGGCGTAGAGATTGTTCGGATCGCTGCTGACGATGTAGGTGTCAATGCCGGCGGCGCAGGCGTATTCCGCGGCCTGAATCTTGGTGACCATGCCGCCTGTGCCGCGGGTGGAGCCGGAACCGCCCGCCATTTCCCTGAGCGCGTCGGTGATTTCCAGCACCACGGGAATCTGCACGGCGGTGGAATCCTCGCGGGGATTGCGGTTGTAAAGCCCGTCGATATCGGTGATCAGCACCAGCGACTGCGCGCCGACCAGTTTGGCGACGATGGCGGAAAGATTGTCGTTGTCGCCGATATTGCTTCCGGTCAGCTCGTCGATGGCGACTGTATCGTTTTCGTTGACAATGGGAATGATCGAAAGCTGGAGCAGAGCCGACATACATTCGATGACGTTTTGCTTGTGCTGCTCGTTTTCCACATCGTAGCGGGTGAGAAGGATCTGCGCGGTCTTCATCCCGTACTCGGCAAAGATCTTGTCATAGAGGAACATCAGCTCGCACTGACCGACCGCCGCCATTGCCTGCCGGCCCGCGGTGTCAGTGGGGCGTTGCTCCAGCCCCATTTTGCCCACGCCGACGCCCAGCGCGCCGGAGGTGACCAGAACGATTTCCCTACCGCTGTTGCAGAGGTCGCTGATCACGCGGCAGAGATGGTCGATGCCGCGGATATTGGGCTTGCCGTTTTCATATGTAAGGGTGGAAGTCCCCACCTTGATGACTATTCGCTTCGCGTTCTGTATGCCTGCCAAAAAAACGTCACTCTCCGAGCCGTTCAATATTGTTATTATTAGACTATTATATCAAATATCCGCGATAAATTCAACCGCTAAATGTGCCTAAATTTGCCGGATAATCCCTTGAATTAACCAACATATTGAATTGAAATATTGCACAGGGCGTCACAATACCATTGTAGGATTTTATTATATCATATGAATGATGAAAAAAGTGTATATATTACAGAACTGTTATCTTTTGTTCATAATTTAAAGAGCGGCGTGTTTCCCCGGAGAAAAGATCATTAAATTTTTGGAAATATTGAACGAAGTACTTGTCGATTCCCGCTTTGTGTGTTATAATGTCAGAATAGTCAGTGCGTTTTTCGCATCTAATGAAAAAGAGAAATTATGACGAGATTATCGGAGGTTGATGTGATATGGGTAGATTATTCGGAACGGACGGCGCGAGAGGGGTCGCCAATACGGAACTGACCTGTGAGCTGGCAATGAAGATCGGCAGCGCGGCGGCAATGGTGCTGACCGAGGACAACGGGGGCAGACGCCCGGTTGTCATGATCGGCAGGGACACCCGCGCTTCGGGCTCCATGCTGGAGGGCGCGCTGATCGCGGGGCTTTGTTCGGTCGGCGCGGATGTGGTGCTTCTGGGCGTGGTGCCTACGCCGGCGGTCGCGTTTATGGTGACGACGCATCATGCCGACGCGGGTATCATGATTTCCGCGTCCCACAATCCCTGCGAATACAACGGCATCAAGATTTTCGCCGCTACGGGCTACAAGCTGCCCGACGCGGAGGAAGCCAAGATCGAGGCAATCGTCCTTGACAACGCGCGCGAAATTCCCGCGCCCACAGGCGGCGGCGTGGGCAGGGTCACCGTGAAGACCGATACGGTGGACGAATATGTCAGGCACGTGGCTTCGACCATTGGCGTGAAGCTCGACGGTCTGCGCATCGCGCTGGACTGCGCCAACGGAAGCGCGTCCGCGACGGCGGAGAAGCTCTTCACCCTGCTGGGGGCTGATTTTGATATCTTCTACAGCGATCCGGATGGCGTGAACATCAATGAAAACTGCGGCTCCACCCATATCGGCAATCTCAGGAAAATTGTCAGGGAAGGCGGCTATGACGCGGGCTTCGCTTTCGACGGCGACGCCGACAGGTGCCTTGCCGTGGACAACAACGGCGATCTGGTGGACGGCGATTACATTCTCGCCCTGATTGCGGAGGATATGAAGGAACGCGGCACATTGAAGGGCAATGCCGTTGTGGGAACCATTCTTACGAATATGGGCTTCCACAAATACTGCCGTGACCGCGAGATGACATTTATCGCCGCCAAGGTGGGCGACAGATACGTGCTGGAGGAAATGCTGAAGAACGGCTACAACCTGGGCGGTGAACAGTCGGGACACGTGATTTTCCTCGATTACTGCACCACCGGAGACGGACAGCTCACCGCCGTGCAGATTTGCGGGCTGCTCAGGCGCAGCGGCAGGAAATTCAGCGAATTCACCGATCTGGTCAAGCCGTATCCGCAGACCATGATCAATGTCAAGGTCACGCCGGAGGGCAAGAAGAATTGGAAGAGCTGTCAGCCGCTCAGCGACGGCATCAAGGCGGCTGAGAGCGAGCTTGGCGCCGCCGGAAGAGTGATCGTGCGCGAATCGGGCACCGAGCCGCTGATCCGCGTGATGACAGAGGGAGAAAATGAAAGCCAGATTCTCCGCATTGCCGATGAGCTGGCGGAGCTGGTCAGGCAATATCTGGCATAAATCATCCGGATTGATTTTCAATGCTTATGGGGGACATGAAGATTGAATACATATGAGTTTACGAGGGATGCGCGGGAAAACGCCCCTGAGCGGGGCGGGAATCGCTTCCTTCGGCGGTTTTCCGGACGATGGGGCAAGCTGGCGCTTGCGTTCGTCGTGTTCTGTACCTGCTATATGTGTTTTTCGGGCGTGACGGCATACGCGGCGGTCGATCTGGACGTCACATTGGTGCCGCCCGCCGACAGCGTGACCAATTCCGGCGATTGCGAGGTGCAGCTTGAAATTCTCACCAAGAGCGACAACGGTTATGTCGAGATGCTGATCAATATCGAGTACGACGAGGACCTGATGCGCCTTGCCGCGCCGGTCAACCAGAACGGATACCGTGTAGTCGGTTCCAGAGGGCAGCTCACGCTCAACTATACCGACCCGACGGGTACCAATACGCCGACGCCCATCGGCAACAAGGAGGTCATTTCCATTCACTTCACCGTGCTGGAGGACGCTCCCGACACCACCACCAAAATCAAGGCGACCGTGCATCACGCCTATAACAAGAGAGGCAAAAACGTCACGTGGACGCCGATTTATGACAAGACCATTGAAATCGTGCGTATCAATCAGGATACCGCCAGCTCCGCGACAGAATCGGAAGACGTTTCCTCCCAATTCGTCGTGGGGGGCACGGACAATCTCGTCAACCGTTCCTCCGGCGGCGCGGTTGCCGGCAATGCCGGAAAGATCGCTTCGGTCATCATCGGCGCGATTGTGATCTTCAGCGCGGGTCTGGCGGCGGGCAATATCTTCTGTATGAAGAGGTACGGCATCTCGCCGCATTCCGGCAAGCCTGAGGAAGACGAGTATTATGACGATTACGAAAAGACGGGCAGAAGGAGCCGCCGGAGCGCGGACAAGCAGGCGGCAGATGACGATGACGACGGGGAATACGGCGGAAGCAATGACGACGGATTCTACACCAGACCGGGCGAGGATTACACCGTGGGCGGCGACGACGATTACCTGACCGCCGTGCCGGTGACAAGAAACGCCGACGACAGCATGGCGGGTTATTTCGGGACGTCGTCCACCATCGGATCCTACAACGCTTCCGGCACGGAACCGGCGAACCCCTTCGGCGGCAGGAGTGCCAAGAAGAACGCCGGCGGCGACAGCGATGACGATGATTATCCAGAGCTGTTTGCCTCCACCAGAAGATCCGCGCCCAGACAGCCTTCCGACACCCCGAATCTTGACGATCTGGACACGATTTTCGGCAAATACAGCGACAATGTGCAGCGCAATGTGGACGACGGCTACGGCGGCATTTCTTCTCCGCGACCCGGCGGCCGCAATACGCCGGGGTATTCGGACCGTTCCGAGCGTTCCCGCCGCAACAGGTAATTATCTTATTCAGAGACATTTCTCAAAATGTCAATGATTCGGGAGGTATGTGCCAATGAAAAGACTGCTAACACTGGATTTGAAGGATTACAATGACGATATGCCGGTGTTTGAAAAGCATACGGTCAGGGCCGTCATCCTGCGGGATGGCAGGTTGTCCATGCAGCTTGGAGCGAATGGTGAGTACAAGATTCCCGGCGGCGGGGTGGAGGGCGGCGAGAGCCACATTGCCACGCTGGAACGCGAGGTGCGCGAGGAAACGGGGCTGCTTGTCATTCCGGATTCCATTGAGGAAATAGGGGAAATCCTGGAAATACGGCAGGATGTTTTCAGAAAAGGAACGAAATACATCTGCCATTCCTACTTTTATTTCTGCGACGTGATGGAGCAGACCGTTGAAACGCAGATGACGGCGAGCGAGATGGCCAAGGGCTTTCACCCCGTGTGGGAGTATCCGGAGGTCATTTGCAGAGCCAATGAAGCGATTCAGACCCAGCCGTGGCAGATAAGGGACACCGAATTCGTGCGGATGCTGCTGGAAGGCAGCATCAGGCGCGGAATCTGAATCAGAACACAAAACAGCCGCCCGTGCCGGAATCATCCGGCTGCCGGGCGGCTGTTAATTATTGTATCTCGTTTCCCTGCGCTGTGGCGCGTCCGATCTGCTTTGCCTTTTCGTCAAGGTAGCGGTAAACAAGCAGAGCGGTGATGACCGCCACAATGACAACGGCGAGATGTCCGAGTACGAGCCAGAGGGAGCCTTCCTTTTCCTTTTCAATCGTAAGCTTCGGGCAGCCGGTAAACGATGACGCGCTGATGGTGGTCATCTGGCTTGACCGCACCTTTGACAGCTCCTTGCAGCCGTCAAACGCGTCGTTGACAAAAAGCAGCTTTTCCGGCAGGGTAAGCTCCGTGAGGGCGGTGCAGCCTGAGAATCCGCTCGTGATGTAGAGCAGCGTATCGGAAAATGAAATGCTCCGCAGCGCGGTGCAGCCGTCGAACGCCCCGTCGATCCGGATCAGGCCGCCGGGAAGTATCACTTCTTCCAGTCCGGTGCATCCGTCAAAGGAATCGTTGAGACTGTTCATGTTTCCCAGCCATTCAATATCCGTGAGCGCGGTGCAGCCTTTGAAGCTCTCCTCGTCGATGGTGGAAACGCTGCGCGAGAATCTGACATACGTCAGCGCGGTGCAGTCCTTGAAGCTGGCGATAATGGAGCCGACGCCCTGCGGGAAGATCATTTTTTCCAGCGCGGTGCAGCCGCAGAATACCTCCCGGAATTCGTTGACATTGCCGCGCAGCTTGACTTCCTTGAGGTTGGGGCAGCCGTTGAAGCAGTTCTTGCCTATTTCCTTGAGGGTGCCGGGCATGGTCACCGATGTGATGCGTTCGTCGTTCACGAAGGTGTCCGCCTGAATCGCCGTGACGTCGCGCCCGTTGATCATATAGGGAATGGTCAGCTTTCCGGAGTCACCGACATAGCCGCAGATGGTCAGGCCGGGGTTGTCGCCCTTGAAATTATAGAGATACTTGTCTTGGGTGATATAGATGCAGGTATCCCCGTCGCGTGAATAGAACTTGTCGGCGGTGTCGTCGTCTGATTTTGCGGCAAATACCGATGCCGGCGCGCAGAGGAATACCGCCGCCGCGATGACAGCGGCAGCCAGCCTTCTGAGAATTGAGCCTTTTGCCATTTCGTCCTTCCTTTTCTTTTTGATCCCTGTCCGACCGGACTTATTCCACGACAGTGGCGATGAATTTGCCTGTGCCGCTGAGAGCGACGTCATTGAGACCCGCGGCGAGCATGGCCGAATCGCCCTTTCGCAGGGGCACGTCAAGGCCTTCGATGGAGATAGTTCCCTCCAGCATGAGAATGGATACGAATGAACCCTTCGGGGAGCTGATCACCGCGCCGTCTTCAATTTCCCAGAGTGACGAAGCGAAGTAATCGCTCCTTCCGAGAAGCGTTTCATAATGCCCGTCGATTTCCGCCCTGGGGGCAAGCACGCCCGCGGGGACAGTCGGCGGCGCGGTAATGGTGACGTCCAGTGCCTGCTGAATATTGAGCGGGCGGCTTTCGCCGTTTTCATCTACGCGGGAGTAGTCGTAAACGCGGTAGGAAAGCTCGGAATTCTGTCCGATTTCAGCCAGAAGAATGTCTTTGCCGATGGCGTGGAGCGTTCCCGGCTCGATGTAGAAGGTGTCGCCCTTGCGGACTTCATAGGTGTTCACGGCGGAAATGAGCGTGTCGTCCTCGATGCGCCGGCGGAAATCCTCGATATTCAGTTCGTCGTTGAAGCCGCAGATGAGATAGGCGCCCGGCTCACAGTCGATGACATACCAGAGCTGCACCTTGCCCCAGTCGTCCGAAACGCTCGCGGCGTATTCGTCGTCCGGATGCACCTGCACGGAAATATCGTCCATGGTGTCGATCAGCTTGATGAGCAGCGGGAAACGGTCATATTTGCGGCAGTTGGAGCCGAAAAAATCAGGGCGGGAGGCGTAAATCTCCGAGAGGGGGGTGCCGCTCGCGTCTGTGCATTCGGCGTTTTCACGCGTGGACAGAACGAGCGCTTCCGCGGTGTTCTCGTTGGGCGTGTCATAATGAAAGCCGGAACGGAGCCTGGTTCCTCCCCAGATCAGCTCCTTGAACGCGGGATTGAGTCTGATGACGGTGTTGTTGGCCATAAATGATTGTTCACCTTGCTTCCCGAAAGGCAATGGCGCGCTTTCGTCGGTTTGTTGCCCTTTATTATAGCATACACATCCGGAAAAATAAACCCCAAAACCAAAAAAGCCGAAATTTTTACAAAAACTTCGGCTTTTTGGTTGATTTGTATATGACGTAAAATTTATTCTGCTTTGCCCATTATGGCGTTGGCGTCCTTTTCAAACGCGTCAAGCTGGGCGTCAGCCCCTTCGGGAGTGCCGACGGCCGCTGTGTAGACCTTGATCTTCGGCTCGGTGCCGGAAGGACGCACGATGAAGGAGCCGCCGTCCTCCAGCTTGTAGGAGAGGACGTTGCTCTTGGGAAGGGTGATTTCGCTCTCAGTGCCTTCCGCAAGGTTCTTCTGAACCGACAGCTTGTAGTCGCTCACGGAGAGCACCTTCTTGCCGGCTATTTCAGCGGGGGGATTGTAGCGGAGGGTATCCATGACCGACGCCATGAATTTCACGCCCTCTTCGCCGAAGAATTCGTAATTGAGCAGGCGGTTGCGGTAGGTGCCGAATTCCCTGTAGATTTCGTCCATCACATCGAGCAGCGACTTGCCCTGCTTCTTGTAATAGGCGGCCATCTCGCAAATCATCATGGAAGCGACAACCGCGTCCTTGTCGCGCGCGTAGGTGCCGCAGAGGTAGCCATAGCTCTCCTCGTAGCCCATGATGAAGCGTTCCTTTTCACCGTCGGCTTCCAGCCATCCGATGATTTCGCCGATGTATTTGAATCCTGTAAGCACCCTGCGCATCTCGCAGCCGTATTTCTCGGCGATCTTTGTTCCCAGATCGCTGCTGACGATGGTGCTGACGCAGACGGGCTTCGCGGGGAGATTTCCCTGCTCCTTGCGGCAGGAAAGCATATAATTGAGCATCATCGCGCCGACCTCGTTGCCGGACATCAGCTCATAGCCGCCGGCTGATTTGACCGCAATGCCCACGCGGTCGCTGTCGGGGTCGGTGGCAAGCAGCAGGTCGGGCTGCACGGTCTCGGCAAGTCTGAGAGCGCATTCAAACGCTTCGCGGAATTCCGGATTGGGTTTGGGGCAGGTGGTGAAATTGCCGTCCGGCTTCTCCTGCTCGGGAACGACCGTGACGTCGTCAATGCCGATTCTCTTGAGAATGGCGCGCACCGGCTTGTTGCCCGCGCCGCAGAGGGGCGTGTAAATGACCTTGAGACCGGCGTCCTTGCACAGTCCGGGATTGATGGAGCAGCTTTCCACCGCGTCGAGGAATTTCTCAATCAGGGAATCGTCAATCCAACTGATCAGACCCTGCGCCATCAGCTCATCAAAATCGCCGCGCTTTACGTCGTCGAAAATATCGAGCTTCTGCATGAACGAATAGACTTCGCCCGCCGCGCCGTCGGTCATCTGGCAGCCGTCGCCGCCGTAGCATTTGAAGCCGTTGTAGATGGCGGGATTGTGGCTGGCGGTGATGACAATGCCGGCGGAGCAATTCAGCTCACGCACAGCGTAGCTCAGCACGGGGGTGGGCTGAAGCTCAGGGAAAATATACACCTTCACGCCGTTGGAAGCAAGCGTGGCGGCGGCGCATCTGGCAAAATCAGTGGACTTGTTGCGCGAGTCGTAGCCGATAGCGACCGCGTGGGGACCGTCCTTCTGCGCGAGATAATCCGCAAGCGCCTGTGCCGCCATGCTGACGGTGTAGATGTTCATCCTGTTGGTTCCCGCGCCGATAACGCCTCTCAGACCGCCGGTGCCGAATTCCAGATAGCGGTAGAATCTGTCGCTGATTTCCGCGTCCCTGCCTTCGACCGCCTTCAGCTCAGCAAGGATATCCGCGTCCTCCGCGCGGCTGAGCCATGTTTCATAAAGCTTCATTTCTTCGGTTGTACAAGCCATAAAAAAGCCTCCATTCAATGATTAAGTGCAGTAAGTATTCTTTATTCAAAAATATATTATATTATACATCAGGCAATTAAATTTGTAAAGCACCAACACGCCGATTTCATGCGACTTGCGGGATTTTTTTTTGAATTTTATTATTTCATCCTATATTTCCGATGTTTTTTTGGGAGATTTTTCGGGGTTACCTGAGGCGGAAAGACAGACAGAATCCGTCGCGGCGGGGGCGGTTTCCGACGAATTTTCCCGATTTCCGAATGAAGCCGCCGTTTTCGGGGAAAATAACCGGTGAAAGGAGCTGACAATATGTCAAGCATCAATATTTCCCCTCAGGAGTACAAGAAAATGACCAATATGGCGGTGCCCCCCTCGCCGCTTCTGAGGGACTGTGTTTTTGCCTTTTTCACGGGCGGACTGATCTGTTGCCTGGGGCAGGCGGTCACCGACGTCATGCTGCGCTTCGGCTTTTCCGGGGACACGTCCCGGACGGCGGCTTCCATCGCGCTGATTGCGGCGGCCGCCATTCTCACCTCGCTGGGCGTTTTTGCCAAAATCGCCAAATTCGCCGGCGCGGGAACGCTGGTGCCGATCACCGGCTTTTCGAACGCCATTGTGTCGCCCGCGATTGAATTCAAGTCGGAGGGACAGGTTTTCGGCATCGGGGCGAATATGTTCAAGATAGCGGGGCCGGTTCTGGTATTCGGCATTTCCGCGTCGGTGATTTACGGCATTATTTACTGGATGTTCACCACGGTCAGGTGAATCTATTTGTGGTAGCGGGTGTCGGCGTTGATGGAGAAGGCGCGGTAGATCTGCTCGCACAGCATGACACGGGCGAGTTGGTGCGGGAAGGTCATGGGCGACATCGAAAGCCTGAGATCCGCGCGCCTTTTGACCGCTTCGCTCAGTCCGTAGGAGCCGCCGATGACAAAATCCACGCGGCTCTTTCCGTTGACGGCGATTGCTTCGAGCTTCTGCGCGAGTCCGGGCGAGCTTAATTCCCTGCCTTCAATGCACATGGCGGCCACAAAGCTGCCGGAGGGGATTTTTTCGAGCAGCCTTGCGCCTTCTGTCTCGATCACTCTTTCGATGTCCGCCGCGGAACAGGATTTTGGCAGCCGGCTTTCGCTCACTTCGATGATGGAAAAACGGCAGAATCCGCCCAGACGCTTGGCGTATTCGGCGCAGGCGTCACGCCAGTACTGTTCCTTCAGGCTGCCGACGCAAATGATATTGACGGTAAGCATTCTCATCTTCCTTGGAAAAAGGCGGCGGACACATCGCTGCGGGCGGTCCGCCGCCGCTGGTGTTATTACGGATCAATTATACACGACGCTCACCAAAATTTCAATATTATTCCCCCTTTTCCGGTGGATTTTTCGGGAACACTGTGGTATAATCAGATCGGAAGGACGGGGAATCATTCCGGCCGGATGAAATTGGAATACGCCGCATCAGGGCGCGGCCGGATTATGTGCCGCGAAAGCCGGTTGAGCCGGCGTTTCCGCAGAAAAGGAAGGATACATATGAATGAAACATTGAGCAACCTGCTGACTGCCGCGCTCCACGATGAGAGCATCAGAGCCGCGCTGCTTGCGACGAAAAACGCGCCCGATCCCTCGGCGGCGTTCTGCGAATGCGCCACCTCGCTCGGCTATCCGGTGACGGTGGGAGAGCTTTTTACCATGGGCGAGGAATTCAACGCCGCCATGCTCCGCAGCGTTAACGGCGGGGGTGTGGAAGGTCCTGACGGCTGGGACGACGCCTATGGGATGTTCTTCTCCGCGCTTGAAAACTGATCCCTCCGGATCGAAAAAACCGCGTACAGTCTTTCCCTGACGGATAGCTGTGCGCGGTTTTTGACGTATCATGGAAAATGTGTGCGGAAGAGCCTGTTTACGCGGCCGCGGCTGCGGTGGCGTCGGCGAAGATGGCACTGTATTCCGCCTTGAGCGAATCATCAGCCGGCTTCATGTTAAAGAAGAACGTGTAAAGCAGATTGTTGCCTTCGATCTTGGCGTAGTGATAGGTGTACATATCGTTCATGTAGCATTCAAAAGAGGAAACGCCGTTGTTGTCGGTTTTCACGTCGGTGACGTCCTGACCGTCGTCGGTCTTGTATTGCCCCTGTTTAATGGTGGAACGGCAGAAGGTTTCCGCGTCGAGATTGTAGCCCTTTACGTTGTAGGAGAAGCCGCTGACCATGTATCTGGAGCAGAGGAAAATGTTATTGCCCTCGTCGATCGCGTCGCCGTCAACCGTAAGAGATACGCCGTCAATGGTGATGGTTTTCTTGGCCTCCGGTTCATTGATCATTCTGACGCTGTCGATGGTCTGCTTGTACTGGTCCATATATTTGGTGGAGGACTTGGACAGGGTGTAGAATTCGAGAACGTAGAATTCGTATCCCTTCTGGAGAACAAAATCGGTGAAGAAATAGTCCTTGCCGCTGTCAGTCATGGTGTACTCCGCGTAGCCGATGTCGCCGTACGTTTTCAGCTCGGAGAGATTCTTCTGGCCGTCGAGGGTTTCCATGAGAAAATCGTCTGCCGTTTTGCCGCTGAAAAGGGTTTCGGAAGCACCGAACGACGCGACGTTCATTCCGTAGCCGGACCAGAAATAGCAGGTGATGTAGTTGCTGCCCTTCTCGGTGATGGACGGGTCTTCCTTCATGTTGTCGCGGATGGTGACTTCGATGTTGCCGGCGGTGATCTTCTGGGTCATTTTCACCTTGCCTGAGCAGGACACAAGCGAGATAATCAGCGCGAGGGCCAAAGTCAGTGTGATGATGGATCTGGTTGCTTTCATTGGTTAAAATCCTCCATTCGTTTTTTGTTAATTTAATTATAACAGATATTTCATAATATGTCAAGGAAATATCAGTTGATAAAAGCCTTTACCGCTGGTATTTTTACAATAAAGCCGCCGCGAAAGAAAAATGCTTTCGCGGCGGCTGATAATACGTCAATTCTGTCTGTAACCGGCGAGGAAGTCGCGCAGACCCTCCGCCGCTGTCTTCAGTTCCTCCACACACGGCAGGTAGACCACGCGGAAATGGTCGGGCTTTTCCCAATGGAAGCCGCCGCCGTGGGTGAGAAGGATTTTCTTCTCCTTGAGGAAGTCCAGCACGAATCTTTCGTCGTCCGTGATGCTGAAACGCTCCGTGTCGATTCTGGGGAAGATGTAGAACGCCGCCTTCGGCTTGACCACGCTCATGCCGGGAATGTCATTGATCGCGTCGCAGATGAATTCGCGCTGCTCGTAGATCCTGCCGCCCGGAACGAGAAGCTCTCTGGCTGTGTAGGCGTTCCTCAGGGCGACGGGAATGAGCGATTGTGCCGGCACGTTGGAGCAAAGGCGCATGGACGAGAGAAGATTGATGCCCTCGATATAGCCTTTTACGCGGGATTTGTCCCCGCAGAGCGTCATCCATCCGCAGCGGTAGCCCGCGATGAGATGGGATTTGGAAAGACCGTTGAATGTCACCGAGAAGAGATCCGGCGCGATGGAGGAAATGGAGGTGTGCTCCAGCCCGTCCATGACAAGGCGGTCGTAGATTTCGTCCGAGAAGATGATCAGTTCGTTTTCACGGGCGATCTGCGCGATCTGCTCCAGCAGTTC
>CADCON010000070.1 GCA_902803035.1 uncultured Ruminococcus sp. | reverse complement strand
TTGAGTGTGGAGTGTGGAGCCTTTTAGGAGTGTGGAGTGTGGAGTGTGGAGTGTGGAGTGAAGGAAGGCGCGTTCGCGCCTTGGAATATATGCGCTCACATACGTTCGCTTGTGTGAAACTATACCCGGCAGAGTTTATAAAAAAGCGAGCGAACGCGAGCGTTATATTTCAGCGGCTTCGCCGCTCCACAACTCCACACTCCACACTCCACACTTCTACAAAGGGGCTCCACACTCCACACTTCTACAAAGGTTTTCAGACGGAACACGGGATTAAAGTTTTCGCTGGAGCAGGTAGTGAACCGTGGCCTGATGCGCCCTGAAATGGTCGTTAATGAGATGGGGGCTCAGGCTGCCGGCGGAGCGCAGGTCAGGGGCGAGGGAAGCGAGGGAAGCCCTGACGCGGGCGATCAGAGGGTCGAGCTGACCGTAGGCGTAGAGGGGGACGTAGCAATGAACGGCGAACAGCGTGTAGCAAAGCCCCGCGGAAGCGGCGTAGCGGAAGGTACCCGCGTCCTGCACCACGACATAGGGAGCGGAGCAGACGCCCTGTCTTGCGCCGGGAAGGGCGACGTCGATGCCGTCATGGGCAAGCGTATTGGCAATATCGGAATAATTCATGGCACACTCACCTCAACCCGGCCAGACCGCCGGCGAATTGCAGCAGCACATCGGGGGCAAAATGCCGCACAGTGGGAGCGAGAATGGCGTAACGCCCGTCGAATCCCAGCTCCAGAAAGACGGAATACGGCATATGCCCCTCGATCCCGACGGAAAAGACGCCGCCGGGCTTTTTTCCCCTCGCGCCTGAGAAGCCGGCAACGCCCTCCAGCGTGCGGCGGGCGTTGCCGGTGCGGTCGGTCCACGGGCGGTTTACCTTAGCGAAATCCTCCAACCGGGCAGCGGCGGACGCCCCCTCGCGGGCGATGCAGGCAGCGGCGGCGTTCCCGTAATCGGAAAGTCCGGCGAGCGCGTCGCCGATATCAATGCGAAGCTTCAACAGGCTCCACCTCCAGCTCAAGAATACGGCATCCGGAGCCAATCTCCCTGATGAAGGACACCCGGAAGAACTCCCCGTCAGCCAGAATGAGATCATCCTTCGCGGCATTCTCGTCAAATGCCAGCAGCATATGATCGTGAGAAGAGCGCGCGGGGATGTTGCCGGCCATTTCAAGAATGTCAGCAAACCTGCGTTTGTTTTTCATAAAGAAATAGCCGAAGGTAAAGGCGTACAGCACAGGCGTCCCCGGAACGCCGAATGCGCCGGCTTCTCTGGAATACACCTCGTATCCGCGCAGAAGCCCGTTCCGGCAAAGCACGCACCGCAGCCGGCCAGTTTTCTTCCTCAAAAGCTCCATAGATACCTCCGGAATACAGATAATGGATAAGAGATAAAAGATAATAGAAAATAGAAGAGGAGCGGCAGAGCCGCTGAAATATATATTTTCAAGGGCGCAGCCCTTCCGCTTTTATTCTTTATTCTCTATTTTTTATTCTCTATTATCTTAGCGAGCTCCGCTCGCGCTTCACGTTTCCTCCGCGCGTGGGATGTTGCGGCAGACAGCGGGGCGGTAGAGCCTTGCGAGCCGCAGCCAGTAATTGCTGCCGTCGGGCAGTTCGAGTCCGTCCGGCAAGGAAACGCCGTCGCGCTGCGCCTTGATGATCAATCCCTCGTAAGAAGCGGCATTGACGTTGCCGCCGTGTTTTTGGAGCAGGCGGAGAAGGTCGTCCTCAGAGAAAGCGGCGCAACCGCAGTCGCAGTCGCCGGAAGTTTCCCTGAGATTGAAGCGCAGCAGAGGAAGGAGCTGCGAGAAATCATTGTCCTGCACACGAACACCTCCCGGAATAAAAAGAAGACAATCGGTTGAACATCAAGCGATGTTGACGATCTTGAAATGCTTCCATGCGGGACCGTGATCCAGACCGATCTGACCGAAGATCTGGAATTCCTCAGCCGCGCCGGTTTTGGAGAGCGGTTCGCGGAAGAAATTGCCCTTGCCGGGAACGTCCTGTTCCACGGGACGGATGCAGGAGATATCCGCGCCAAGGAGGGTGCCGGCGGGCATAAAGCGGTCGATGACGATTCTCAGCGGGCCGAAATCGGTTTCGATGGTGGTGAGATTAACGCCGCCGACGTTGCGGGAATCAGGCAGATTAAAGCCGGCCTGACCTGCGTAAATCGTAGAGAGAACCTGCTTGATAGCGGAGTTGCAGACCAGCACCATGTCAGTGAAATCGGCGCCCGCGTCGAAAGCGGACTTGAACGCGCCGTTGAGGAAATCCTGGGTAAGAGCGGCGTTTTCGCAATCAATGACAGTTCCTGCGGCTTCGAGCATACCGCGCGTCTTATTGGCGTGATCGGAATCGGAAGCGAGCTGATAGACGCCGTTGAGGAAGGTGAATTCCACGTCGCGGGCGATTTTCTCAATGGCGCGGGCGGTCTGGAAATCCAGCTCATTAGGGGCGCAATTGCCCTCAACGGAGGAGGAAACGCCGGAGAGCCTGCCGCCGCTGGACTGTTTGGCGTAGGTGACGGAGACCTTCTCATGGAAGATCTGGGTGACGTTGGTATTCTGGGAGCGGACATAGCTGACAGCGTTGGGAGCGGTTTTGGAAGCGTTCTCAGAGATAGCGGGCTGAGAAGCCGCTTCATGGGAATACTCAACGCCGGTAGAGAACTGGAAATTGTCGGTCTTGACAGCGTTGCCGCTGATCAGGCTGAGAAAAGGCGTGACCACAGGCGAAGCGGAATAAAGCTGTCCCGCGAAATTAGGCAGATTAAAGACCGTACCGGTACCAATAACATTTGCCATAAAAAAATCAAATCCTTTCAAAAATTAGTGAACCCTTTGTAGAAGTGTGGAGCCCTTTTAAGAGTGTGGAGTGTGGAGTGTGGAGTGTGGAGTTGTGGAGCGGCGGAGCCGCTGAAAATATAACGCTCGCGTTCGCTCGCTTTTTTATAATTCTTCACTCTGCTGGGTATAGTTTCACACAAGCGAACGTATGTGAGCGCATATATTCCAAGGCGCGAACGCGCCTTCCTTCACTCCACACTCCAAACACCAAACTCCACACTTCTAAAAGGGCTCCACACTCCACACTCTTAAAAGGGCTCCACACTCTCAGCAGCGCTCTTACCTCAGAGAAATCCCTTTGGCAGCGGCCTCAGAGATGATGGCGGCGGCGAGGGAATTGTTGCCGGAGGCGCGGGCCTGCGCGAGGCGGGCGGCGAAACCGGCGGCGTCGGAATCAGCGCGGGGGAAATTGCCTGCGCGCCCGGTGGAAGCGGGAAGCGCGGCGGCGAGATAGGGCTTGTTTTTAAGAAGCAGCTCCAAGGAATCGCGCACGCCGTGAACGTCTCCGTTGTCATCGACGAACACGCCGGAGCGGTCCATCAGGAGGGCGGCGGCGTCAGGGTCAACGAGTCCGAGACGGGAGCCGACGCAGCGGATCTCAGCGGCAATCAGGCGTTCGTCAGCGGCCTTCAAGCGGCTGTCGATCACAGCCTGCCAATCCGCAGGGAGGGAATCCCCGCGTTTTTCCTCCCTGCGCCGGAGGAATTCCTCCAGCGTTTCGGGAGTGAGATGATTCTGTTGAGCGAAGGAATGAATCACCGCCCTGTCAGCGCGCTGCCTGCGGTTTTCGAGAGCGGCGGCGAGCGAATCAGCGATTCTCTCAGCGTCCTCCGGTGACACAGAATGCGAAACTTCATTGTTTTCCATAAGAATGAAAACTCCTTCCGAAAAAAAATTCAAAAGTAAAAAAACCTCGGCTTTTCATGTCATCAGAGTATCGGACAAGAGGAGAAAAAAGGGCTGAAAAGGCAAAGGCTCTCAGGCGGATAGCGTGATCAGGAGCGAAGCGGCAATGTCAACCAATTAAGAAGATTCTGAAAGACGTACCCTGCGTCGGTGGCGCACCCTCGATGAGGAAGCCCATCAAAGCCACCCTCTCCGAGGGCGGTGGATCGCCGCAGGCGAGACGGAGGGAGTCTGAGACGCGCCTGCTTCAGAATTAAGCGTGCGTTCCCAAGCGAAAGGCTTCGCGCCTGATTGTGTCCAATTCAGAAGCGGCGTCGGGCGCGACGGTCCATTTTTCGATATAACTGGCGCGGCTGCGGAGCCCGGCGGCGACCTCCTGTCTGTCATTGGCCATCTCGGTGAAATCGTCTTCGAGAATAGGGTAGAGATGCTCGATTTCGACGGAATAATTCTCAGGGACAGGCGCGTTCTGATAGACGCGCATCATACGGAGGAGGGCGTCGGCCATCCAGCGGAGCGCAGGCTCCCAGGAAGCCCATTTTTCCTCGCACCGGGAGATCAGCTCCCAATATAAAGCCCTCATGCTCTTGCCGGACTGCATAAGCCCCCTGAGCTGTTCGAGACTGACATTAGGCACGCTGAGGAGGTCGAACATATCGTTCTTGGTGCGGTTAATGGCGGCTTCGAAGCGGTCGGAATAGCCGAAGGAGGATTCCAGCTTCTGGAGCTTGGCCTGACGCGACTGGCTGTCGCCCATAACGGCGGGATCGGTCTGCAAATCAACCAGCGCGCCGGGGGAAAGGACGATATTTTCGAGAGATTCGGCCTTTGCGTCGGTAGCGACGGTCTGAGGGAACATATTGAAGCGGAGGGCGTCAGCGTCATCGGAATTGAGATGGTTGTAAGCGTTCTGGAGATCGATCAGTTCCGCGACGTCGCTTTCGCCCATCAGGTCGCCGGTGAGTCCCTCATTGAGAATGACGTAGCAGGGAATGAAATCCAGACCGGTGTCAACGTCGCCGCCGCCCTCCAGAAGGTGACCGAAGCCGTCATAAACGCCCTCATTGAGGAAGCACCTGCCGCCCCGCATGAAATACTTCTGTTTCCAGACGCGCTGGTTGCGACGGAGGGGCTCGCTGTTGGTCTGATAGAAGAAGATAATCTTGTCGAGCTTGTCGCAGTCATCGTCGGCGGTGGAATAGACGAATTCAAAAGAGGGACGGAAGGTGACGCGCGGTTCCATTCCGAAGCCGCCGGAGAGCTTCAGCGCGACGCGCTTGCCGATGAAGCAGTCCCTTGCCGCCTGAATGAGCTTGTTGCGGAACCGGGAATGTTCAAGGATGCGGAGCAGCAGCATCTGCGCGTGGGCAGCGGCGTCGGGATTGCCATCCCCGGAGCGGATATTGATTTCAGGCGTTCGCCCGAACATGAACCCCGCCTCGCGTTTAATGAGCTTCTTCACGAGATTGACGCGCTTCTTGGTCGGCTTGTAATCCAGACCGGAGGGAAGGGGCCAATCCTGCCCCTTGCCGTCGTAGAATTCATACAGGCGGATGGTTTTGCCGATATCCTCCAGCACCGCCTGTCCCCAAAGCCCGCCCAATTCGGCGAGAATAAATTCAGTAGCATTAACAGTCAAAACAATCACCCCGTTAAATAGTGTGGAAATTTTTCAAGCGCGGAGCCTTTTAGAAGTGTGGAGTGTGGAGTGTGGAGTGTGGAGTGAAGGAAGGCGCGTTCGCGCCTTAGAATATATGCGCTCGCATTCGCTCGCTTGTGTGAAACTATACCCAGCAGAGTGAAGAATTATAAAAAAGCGAGCGAACGCGAGCGTTATATTTTCAGCGGCTCTGCCGCTCCACAACTCCACACTCCACACTCCACACTCCACACTCTTAAAAGGGCTCCACACTTTATGAATCGCGCCTCACCTCGCTCCGCGTCCGGTGACGGAGGGGCGGAAGGAGGGGTGGCAGACGCGGTCGAAATAGACGCCGTAGCGGAGCGCGTCACAGCAATGATCATTTTCCTTGAGGGGGCGGTCCTCGCCGCAGGAAGCGGCGTGTCTGGCGTCCCAGATATAGGAAGGGATCTCGGCGAGGGTATGGACGCAGGCGGGCGAAATGATGAGGGAGCGGGCGGCCATTTCAGTGGAAACAGCGGAAATGCCCTTTGCGACAGCGTTTCTGGCGGGCAGGACATTGGAGAATCCGTCGTGGCGCAGCCGGGTAATGAAGGAGCTGGCGGAGGGGTCGATAATGACAGGGACATCGCGGCGGCCGCCGCAGAAAGCGAGCATATCCAGCGAATACTGACCGTCGTCCTTCTGGACAGGCGTGCCGAGGGAAGCGTCCCGGCCGTCGTGATAGAATTCATTGTCAACGAAATGCCGGATATCATCGCCGCGACCGGCGGCGAAGAAATGGAGAAAGACGCAGGGATTGAATGTGCCGTAATCGACCGCGACGAATTCGCGTTCAGGGGCGAAGGGAAGGTCGGGGGAGACATTCGCGTCCCTGTCGAACATAGAATAGATGACGCCGTCAGCGACGGACCACTCGCCGAGAATGAAGCGTCTTGCGAAGACGCCGGTGAACATTTTGGCATAGCGGTCGAGGGTCTGGCGGGAGAGGGAGAGGTTGTCGGTCATAAGGAAGTGGACATAGACCAGCCCGCGTTCAGCGGCGCGATCGATCCAACCGGTTTTGAACCAATGATAAGGCCCCTCAGGATTGCAATTGAACCACCATTTTGCGCCCTCCACGGAGCAGCGGGCGGTGGCCTGATTGACGAATGACTCGGGCATAAGGGCGACCTCATCGAACATAACGCCGGCGAGGGTAATTCCCTGAATCAGATCCTGGGCGGCCTCATCCTTGCCGCCGAAGAGGTAGAAGAAATTGGTATGTCCGCCGGAAGAGATAATAAGCAGGTTGCCGGAACGCTTATCCTCGCAGGAGAAGGGGAGGGCGGCGAGCATGGACTCCAGCGGGGTAATGACATTGCGCCGCAAGGAAGTAATCGTCTTGCCGCAGATAGCGAAATTCGCGCCGTCAAAGGACTGCATAGCCCAGGTGACGAAGGAGAGGGACATACTGAGCGTCTTGCCGGAACGGATCGCGCCGTCAGCGATAATGCCGTCGCAGCGGGCGAAGGGGGAATGATCCATCCACCAGCTAAGGACCTTCAACTGTTTGGGGGAGAAGGGGCGGAAGTCGAAAGCGGAGGGCGAATGCTTCAAGCGTCATCACACTCCGCGACATCGTTTCCGTCGGCGAGGGAGCCGGCGGAGCGGCTGAGAACGTCGAGGAAAGCGGACATAGCCTGTCCGCCGTCGTCGTCATCGCCCTGGCATTTGCGTCTGATTTCCTCTGTCTGAGCCCGGAGCTTGTCGAGCTGAGCGATACCGGTTGCCCTGTCGATTTCGGTTTCATTGTCGCAGACGATCTGACGCAGCTCCTGAATGAATTTCAGGTCGCCGCCGACGGCCTTCCGGAAGACAGTGAGAGCGACCAGCATATAATTATTGGCTTGGTTCTCGTCGATGCCGACAGCGGCAAGCTCAGCGAGGGCCTTTTCATCGGTGACAGGCAAGGCGAGAAGCCTTCTCATGCACACCCTGAATTTTCTGCTTTTCCTGTGACCGGCTGGCGCGGGGCAGGCGAGCGTGAATTGTTCCTGATTCATAATCAAAACCTCCCATAAAAAAACGGACAGCACCCGGCTGCCCGTTATTTTCTCATGATACCATTTTACCACAAAGAAACATGAAATTCAATGAAACCGTACCAGACGGAAAAAGAGAATAAAGAATAGAGAATAGAGAATAAAGAAGGAAGGCGCGGCGCGCCATGGAATCAAAGACAGCGCGCAGGCGTTCCGGATCCCATGAATTTCATGATGCCATTTTACCACAAAGAAACATGAAATTCAATGAAACCGTACCAGACGGAAAATGTGCGAAAAAAAGATTGAAAAAAACGGGGAGGAATGATATAATAAAAAGAGAATCAGGGAAAAAAACAGAACGGAGTGGTAGCATTGAAATGTCCCTACTGCGGATTCACCGAGAGTAAGGTAGTCGATTCCCGGTCAACGGAGGACGGCAGCAAGATCCGGCGCAGACGCGAATGCCTGCAATGCGAGAAGCGGTTCACGACCTATGAAACGGTGGAGGCGGTGCCGATCATCGTCATCAAGAAGAATAAATACTGCGAGCCGTTTGACCGGGAGAAGCTGTTGCAGAGTATGCTCCGCGCGTGTAAGAAGAGCGAGATAGATATCAAGGCATTGGAGCGGGCGGTAGACGAAATTGAGACGCTGCTGCTGAACGCGCCGGAGCATGAAGTGACGTCGGTGCAGCTGGGGGAATACGCGCTGGAGAAGCTGATGAGCATCAATCAGGTAGCGTATGTACGGTTTGCGTCCGTGTACCGGCAATTCAAGGACATAGACACCTTCATGCGCGAGCTGAAGAAGCTGTCGGGCAAGGAATGAAACAATGGAAAGCGTCATCGGAATAAGATTAGTGATTCCGCCGACGGAGGAAGGGACGTCCTTCTGTTCCGGGCTGACGGCGAAGGTGCTGCGGGTACTCATCGCGGAAAAGAACGTCTTGTATCAGCAGATACTATATCCTTACGCGGACGCGCTTTCGCTGAGCGGGCGTCGGGGGACGGAAAGCACGCGGATATTCGGCACGCATACGCTTCTGCGGAATATTGACGGGGC
>CADCON010000069.1 GCA_902803035.1 uncultured Ruminococcus sp. | reverse complement strand
CTCTCCTCCGTCGGCGCGATGATCGGCATTATCGGCGCACGCATGGGCTTTGCCATCTGTGAACCTGTGGCAAGTCTGGTGATCTGTATCTTCATCATCAAGGCGTCAGTGGAAATATTCAGCGACGCGATCGAAAAGATGACCGACAAGGCGTGTGACGATTCCACGCAAAGCGCCATTCGCGGCGTCATTCTCTCGCAGGACGGCGTGGAATCGCTTGCCGAGCTGAAAACGAGAATGTTCGGGGCGAAAATGTACGTGGACGCGGTGATTACGGTTAATGGCGAATTACCGCTGAATGAAGCGCACGCCATTGCCGAATCGGTACACGACAGCGTGGAGCGCGCCTTCCCCAATGTCAAGCACTGCATGGTACACGTCGATCCCGCCTGATTTTTTCGGGGCATAACGGCCGCGTTCTTCCCGCTGCCAGACAATAGTCTCAAAACCTCCCCGCGCCGGCGAAGGCTGCGGGGAGGTTTTTTGGTCTGCCGTTCAGACTGCTGGATGTCGCCAGCCTTCGTGCATTACAGTTCATTGCCGCGCGTAATAATGCGGCTCCATTCCACGGGGCCAATCGCGCCGTTCTGCTCGATGCCGAGCTGCCGCTGCAGAGCAAAAACCGCGTTGCGTGTGGCTTCGTCGAATGTGCCGGTGACGCTGACCTGGGGAATCTGCGGGTCGGTCTGCGAGATAATGCTGAGATACCGCTGGATAATGCTGACGCTCTCACCGGTATCCCCCAGCACAAGAAATCTGCCTGGGTACGGCTCGCCGATCGCGCTCTGGTAATTCGCCGGAAGCTCGCTGACCGCCGCCCGGTAGGCTCTTTCCACCTCGCGGAAGGTGCGTTCGCCCGCAATGCCGTCCACCGTCAGCCCGTAGAACTTCTGGAAGGTCAGCACCGCGTCGCGGGTCATGTCCCCGAAATAGCCGGTAATGGGAATGGGCGGCAGTTCGGGAAAGAAATAGCCCAGAAAGGCAAGATAATATTGCAGGGCCTCCACATCCACGCCGCTGTCCCCCAGACTGAGCGCGCGGGTGTATTTTCTCTCCACCTCGGATATTTCCAGACCCTCGCCGGTGATATCGGAAAGCCGTTTGACCGCGGCGTAAATCTGCTTGATCTTGTACCATGTCGCCTTGCCCACAACACCGTCAGGCTCGAGATTGAAAATCCGCTGGAATTCCGTGACGGCCTGCTCGGTTTCAAAATCATAGACGCCGGTCAGGCTCCTGATTCTCGGCAGCGCCGGATAGTTGAGCGCAATGCGGTTCAGCTCGCGCTTGATGATCAGCACGTCGTCCCCGAAGGATCCCCTCTGCAGCGGTACGCCCGGATAGGACGGCGTGTTGCTGCCGACAGCCGCGTCCCGCACAAGCTGAATATTGTCGCCATAATAATACTGTAAAATCTGGAAGGCATTCAGCCCCTGTTCCGCCAGGCGGACTGTCCCCCACTGCGACAGACCACTGCACTGGACATAAACGCCGTCGCAGAACTGGGCGTAAAGCGGCACGATGCTGCCGCTCCTGACAATGTAATTGTTGAATATCTCATCCACGATCTCGCTGATGTTGCCGAATATCTCTCCGTCAGGGCGGAATGCCTGATCATAGAGCGTGTTGTTCGTGATGTCGAAATCGTACCCTCTGCTGGGATAGTATTCCGTGTAGATGCGATTCAGGGCAAAGGTGATCTGCGCGAGAATGTTGGCCCTGAGCGCCGCCTCCGGCCAGTTGGGATAGATTTCATTGGAGGCGACGTTCTTGATGTATTCGGTGAAGGTGACGGTCACATTCTCCGCCTGCTCATTCGGCGCGCCGAGATGCACCGTCACGGTCTGGGGAATGATAGGAAGTGTCGGCATTTAATCACCCTCCGTCATATGATTGGCCGGCGTCAGGGAGAGCGGCAGAATAGTTTCGATGCGGTCGTAGACGGTGACCACCTTGTCAATGACCGATTGGAAGGACGGATGGAAGAGCGACACCAGATACTGCGCTTCGTCCTTGTCGGAGGTCTTCGGATTCAGCACTGTGTCCGCCGGGCGCGTGGGAAGCACCATATTATCCACAATGCCGGACGAATTGGTTTTGTCGCTGTACAGAAGATAGCGCACACCGTTGTGGATTACCGCGACGTCCACCTCCACGCCCTTGACCGGGAACGCCTCATACGCCGCGTTGATCTGCACCTTGAGCGACCCTCTGCCGGGGTAACCGCTGATGTAGTCCTCATAGTCAGGGACAAATGGCGATACGCCGCCCTGACGCTGACTTGCGTTGGAATGATTCATATTCTATCAGGCTCCTTTCACTGACAGAATATGCGGGGGCGGAACCCGATGTGAATCATACGGATTGTCGATTGGAAACAAATCATTAAAAAACAGGCGGCGTCTTTCTCACGTGAAAAACGCCGCCTGTCCGCGCCATGGTCCTCCTTACGCCGCCCGGTTTTTTTCCTCAAGGGCGGCTTCGACCTCCGTCAGAACATCTATCTTGCTGTGGAAACAGCTCGCTTCCTTCTCATTTCCGGTTGCCTGGCCGAATGCGCTGGCAAGCCCCACCAGATTGCCACGGAGATCAATCACCGCCGTTCCGCTCATTCCGCTCACAACGCCGGTGGTTGTTTCCAGCAGGGAATCGACCATTCCGAATGACCAGATTGTCGCGGTCAGACGCCTGACCTTCATCCGGCGGATCAAATCCTTATCCTTTCCCAACCAGTGCTTGGCAAACGCAACCACCTCGTCATCCTTGCTGAGCTTGGAATAAATGTCCGGGTCAACATACACCTGCCGCAGCTTCAGTAATGTGTCTACCGGCACATCCTTCACGGGAATGCGGAACAATGACAGCTCATTGCGCTGCTTTGACGTGGCATAGACGATATTCTCCCTGACCACCGTTCCGTCAAAGAACATCACATCGCACTGATAATGGACGGATTTCATCACATGATCGACAGAAAGCATATAGATATACTCCGGCGTAATGCGGTATATGCAGCCGCTTCCCGCCGCGAATCCGTAGCTGCCGATCTTATGCCTGAGATCCAGCAGCGCCGGTTCAAGCAGCTTCAAAGCCTGATCGTAATCCGGCGTTTCAAGCGGCTGATAGGTAAAGTATCCTGCTTCGTACAGCATCCTCATTTCGTCATCGGTGAGCGAAATGTCATCCTGATACTGCTTCAGCTCCTGTTTCCTGCAGACCGTCAGCGTGACGGTTCTGACGGTTTCAAGGTTGTGGCTGTCACGCGCCGTATAGGTAACGGAATAGCTCCCCTCGCGGCCGGGGTCAAAACCGCCCGTGTCAACGGACACCCTGTCGCTGATCACGCCCTCCACGCTGTCCACGGCAATCACATTCGCCGGGTCAAAATCGGTGCCGACCGGCAAATGTCTGTCAAATACGCCGATGATGACCGGCGGATCGTCCACCGTGAATTCCACCGTCAGCGTACCGATATTGCCCGAAGGATCCTCGCCTTCCAGCGTAATGTTGTAGCTGCCTGCCTTCGGGAAGGAGATGGAATCCCTTCTGCTGCCGCCGTAATTGACGCTCAGCTTCACCTCGCCCGAAATATCTTCGGCCGCCTTTGCGAAATTCTCAGGGAAATATTCCTGTCCGGTGGCCAGAAACAGCGGCTCGTCCAGTGGAATCAGTTCGGGCGGGGTGGTGTCCTCCACCCTGACGCTGACGGAATAATCATAGAAAAGCAGCTTCAGGCTGAAAGAATACTCGCCGACCTTGGAGCTGTCCACACCGGACAGGTCGATTTCCGCCCTGTCCACAATGAAGCTGTAGCCGTAGAGATAATCCGCCGGATGGACGGTCAATTCCTCCCCCAGCTCCAGCACAAGCCCGTTCTGCTTGGGAACCACGACCGCCAGACTTGCGGCAAACAGCGCCAAAGATACCGCGGCGATGACCGCCATCACTTTCAGCACCGTTCTGCCGGTCTTCTTTTCGGGGGGAACGGCGGAAGGATCATATGTAAAACTGTAATCCGGCGGCATATAACGCTCGTCCTCCGCAGCTTTGCGGGATTTATTGAACCAACTCATCAGAAGCCTCCTGTCACATTGAAATGATTCTTTTCAGGAGACCCCGTCAGAGTAAATCCGCCAGAGTACCCCTGATCCAGTATTGGCTCATGCTGAATCTGCGTACCTCCGTGACCTCCCGTCCGAGGAACGGCGGCGGGACAAAGGCCTTCGCCTCCTCCACCGAGCCGAATTCCACCTCGGCATACATGAATCCGTGGTCGGTTTCCGCGTCAACCGCGCTGCATTCCAGCTTCAGACCGTCCGGAAGCTCATAGACGTGATAATCCTTGTGTATCAGCGCGCGGGTGAGAAGCCCCGCCATTTCCGTGAACTGCGTTTCATCGATGGGAATATTGACCTCGGTTCTGACCAGCGTGCCCTTTCCCTTGACCGTAAGCTCATACCTGTCCTCTCCGGAGGGAGGGGAAAACCGTCGGATCCGCACCACCGGAGCCGTGGAAAGATAGCCCTGCCACACCTGCGCGGCATACACCTCCCGAAGATCGGGAAATTTTCCGATAAGAAACTGACGTTCGATTTCCATATCATCGTCCTCCTGTGAATAAAATCGTCTGTAATGCTGTTCCGTATCATATTATAGCAAAAGCCATTGCCATAATCAATAGTCTTGTCTGAATTCTGACAAAAATATTATATCATACTGATAAAAATCCGGGCGGCATTTTTTTCATTTAATTTTTCCTTTACTTTGCGGCGCAAATGTGCTATTATTTTATTTGTGTAATTTGAAATCAGAGTAGTATCATACAGGAACACGCTGAAGAAAGGCATGGCCGTCGATTCAGCATTTCCACCGTAAACCATGCTGCAAAATACAATCACCGGAACGGAGAATGAATTTTGAGAATAGGAATTGACGTAGGTTCCACCACCATCAAATACGTGGTGCTGGACGATGAAAACAAAATCATACATAAATCCTATGAACGGCATCTCTCTCAGATCACCGAAAAGACACTCGGCGTACTCAAGACCGTGCGCGAGCTGACAAACGAACACAAAGCGCTGCTCTCGATATCAGGATCTGCCGGCATGGGCATTTCCGAAGCCTGCGGCATACCTCTCGTACAGGAGGTTTTCGCCACCCGTATCGCCCTCAAGAACCTGCTTCCCGACGCTGACGTCGCCATTGAACTGGGCGGAGAGGACGCGAAGATCCTCTTTGTCACGGGAGGAATGGAATTCCGTATGAACGGATCCTGCGCGGGCGGCACGGGCGCGTTTATTGACCAGATGGCAACGCTGCTCAATATCTCCCCGACCGAAATGAATGAAGCCGCCATGTCCGCCGAACGCAGGTACACCATCGCCTCCCGCTGCGGCGTCTTTGCCAAAACCGACATCCAGCCGCTGCTCAATCAGGGCGCGCGGACAAGCGACATTTCCTCCAGCATATTCTACGCGGTGGTGAATCAGACCATAGCGGGGCTGGCGCAGGGCAGGCCCATCAAAGGGAACGTCATCTATCTCGGCGGGCCGCTCACTTTCTTTTCGGAGCTTCGCAGGGCGTTTGACGACACCCTCCGGCTTCACGGCACCTGCCCTGAGAATTCGCTCTATTACGTCGCCCTTGGCGCGGCATACGGAGCCGACACCGAAATCGACCTTGACAAGGCGATTGAAACCCTCAGCGGTTTGAAGGCCGTGGGCAATTACCATTCCATCGCGCCGCTTTTCGCCAGCCGGGAGGAATACAACGCATTCGTCGCCCGTCATTCCGAAAATTCCATCGACAGAGCAGACCCCGACACCTATGAAGGCGACGCTTTTCTGGGCGTGGATTCCGGCTCTACCACCATCAAGATGGTCGTCATCACGCCCGACGGCAGGATTCTCCGCGACAAATACAGCTCCAACAAGGGCAATCCCGTTCCCCATGTCAAGGAATTTCTGGAGCATTTCTACTGGAAATACCCCAAAATCCGCATTATCGGCGCCACATCCACCGGTTACGGCGAGGATCTGATCAAACACGCCTTCAGTCTGGATTCCGGCATCGTGGAAACCACCGCCCACCTGACCGCCGCGCGCAAGTTCATGCCCGATGTGGAATTCGTCATTGATATCGGCGGTCAGGATATCAAGTGCTTCAAGATCGGCAAAAAGGGCGAGATTGAAAGCATCTTCCTCAACGAAGCCTGCTCGTCCGGCTGCGGCTCCTTCCTTCAGACCTTCGCGGAAGCTCTCGGCAAGCCCATCGCGGAATTTGCGCGCCTGGGGCTTTTCGCCGACCGGCCGGTCGATCTCGGCTCGCGCTGCACCGTCTTCATGAATTCCTCCGTCAAGCAGGCGCAGAAGGACGGCGCGTCCATTGAGAATATCTCCGCCGGCCTTTCCATCAGCGTCGTCAAAAACGCGCTCTACAAGGTCATTCGCGCCTCCTCCCCCGAAGAGCTTGGCAGGAAGATCGTCGTACAGGG
Source organism: uncultured Ruminococcus sp. (assembly GCA_902803035.1). Taxonomy (GTDB): domain Bacteria; phylum Bacillota; class Clostridia; order Oscillospirales; family Acutalibacteraceae; genus RUG762. Next base: position 14,160 of record CADCON010000069.1, on the reverse strand, counting down.
CGGCACCTTCCTCAATGACTCCGTGCTCAGGGCATTCGAGCAGGAAATGGGCGTCGAGGTCGTGCGCCCCTCCATCGCGGGTCTGATGGGAGCCTATGGCGCCGCGCTCTACGCTTCCCGCCATTCCACCGGCAGCAGCGGCATTCTCAACGCGCAGCAGCTCGCCAGCTTCGTCCATCAGGTCAAGGACGCGCGCTGCGGCCTTTGCAGCAACAACTGCCGCCTGACGGTCAATGTTTTCGACAACAACCGCCGATTCATCAGCGGCAACCGCTGCGACCGTCCCATTACCCACCGCAAGGCGGACGATACGCTCAATATCTACGATTACAAGCTCCGGCTCCTGAAGGAATACCAGCCTGTTCCGGGCGAACGCGGAAAAATCGGCATTCCCATGGGTCTGAATATGTTCGAGCTGCTGCCCTTCTGGCACACGCTCTTTACGAAACTCGGCTTTGAGGTGGTCACTTCTCCCCTCTCCAACCGCAAAATGTACCTTCTCGGGCAGGCGACCATTCCGTCCGACACGGTGTGCTTCCCCGCCAAGCTGATGCACGGTCACGTCCAGACCCTCATCAACGACGGCGTCACCACCATTTTCTACCCCTGCCTTTCCTACAATTTCGATGAAAAAATGGGCGACAATCACTACAATTGTCCCGTCGTGGCCTATTATCCGGAGGTCATTCACGCTAATATGCCCGATATCGAAAAGATACAGTTCATCAATGACTACCTCGGCATCCACCGCCCCAAGGACTTCCCCAAGAAATTCCAGCAGGTCATGTCCAAGTACTTCGACATCATTCCGCTCGACGATGTCAAGGTCGCTGTCGACGCCGCTTATGAGGAATATGACCGCTATCTCACCAGAATCCGCGCGCGCGGCGAGGAAATCATTGAGGAAGCAAGGGCGAAGGGAATGCAGATCATCGTGCTGTCCGGACGTCCCTACCATATTGATCCCGAAATCAATCACGGCATCGACCGCATCATTTCAGGCTGCGGCGCGGCAATTATTTCCGAAGACGTGGTGAGTGACAGGGTGAAGAAATTCCCTGTGAAAGTGCTGAATCAGTGGACCTACCACTCCCGCCTGTATTCCGCCGCGAAATATGTCCTGACGCAGCCCGATATGAACTTAGTGCAGCTTGTTTCCTTCGGCTGCGGCATCGACGCCATCACCACCGACGAGGTGCGCTCCATTCTCGAAAACGGCGGCAAGATCTACACCCAGATCAAGATTGACGAGATCACCAATCTCGGCGCGGTCAGAATCAGGCTGCGCAGCCTGTTCGCCGCGTTGGAGGAATAATATTTCAGAAAGGGTCCGGCAAATGAGTGAATATAAATATACCAAGGACGGCAGACTTCTCTTTACCAGGGAAATGCGGCGCACCTACAAGATTCTGGTGCCGAATATGCTGCCGGTGCACTTCAAACTTTTTGAAAAGGTTCTTCAGAAGGCCGGTTACGACATCGAGGTGCTCACCAACAGCAGTCATCAGGTCGTCGAGGAGGGGCTGAAATACGTCCACAACGACACCTGCTATCCCGCGCTGCTGGTTATCGGGCAGATGATCGACGCGCTCAACAGCGGCAGATACGACGTCAGCAAGACCGCCCTGATGATCACGCAGACCGGCGGCGGCTGCCGCGCCTCCAATTACATACACCTTCTCCGCAAGGCGCTCAAAGCGGCCGGATACGAGAAGGTTCCGGTCATCTCGGTCAATATGTCGGGGCTGGAAAGCAATCCCGGCTTTTCGATAACCCCCGCGCTGATCATGCAGTTTGTCGCCAGCATTGTGTACGGCGATATGCTCATGCTGCTCAACAATCAGGTCAAGGCCTATGAGCTGAACAAGGGCGAATCGGAAGCGTTGGTGGACAACTGGGTCGAAAGGCTGCTGGAGCAGTTTACACACGGCAAGGGGCTGATCGGCGAGGACTTCCGCAACAATCTCAAGCAGATCGCGGATGAATTCGACGCCATTCCGGTCATGCGGGTGCCGAAGGTGCGCGTGGGCGTCGTCGGCGAAATCTATGTCAAATACTCCCCGCTCGCCAACAACAATCTGGAGGAATTCCTCGCGTCACAGGACTGCGAAGTGATGGTTCCCGGCCTGATGGGATTTGTCCTCTTCAAATTGGACAACCGGCTGGATGACATTCTGCTCTATGGCGGCAGCACCGTCAAATACAAATTCGTTTCCTTCCTCAAGGGCTTCTGCAGTAAGATGGAAACCGCCATGCTCGACGCGCTCCGTGAGCATCCGCATTTCGTCACGCCGTCCCCCTACGCGCATCTTCGCGCGCTGGTCAACGGCATTATCGGATACGGCAGCAAGATGGGGGAAGGATGGCTTCTCACCGCCGAAATGCTGGAGCTGTGCGAGTCCGGATATGAAAATATCGTCTGCACACAGCCCTTCGGCTGCCTTCCCAACCATATCAACGGCAAGGGCATGATCGGCAGGATCCGCAAGGTATTTCCGAATTCCAACATCACCCCCATCGACTACGACCCCAGCGCGACCAAGGTCAATCAGGAGAACCGCATCAAGCTGATGCTGGCCGTCGCCAGGGAAGCCCTCAGCGAACGCATTGCCGCGCAGCAGCAGGCGGACGCTCCGGCTTCCGACGGCAACTGAATCGGAGGAAATGCATCGGCCATGAGCAAGACAATACTGTATTCCGCCCGCCACGGTGAAACCGAATTCAATGTGCGGTTCTGCCTGTGCGGACGGCTGGATATCCCGCTTACCGAAAAGGGCGTGGAGCAGGCGCACCTTCTGGCGCAGTCGCTTGCCGGCAAAGGCATTCAGAGAATCTTTTGCTCTGATCTTTCCCGGGCTGTCGTCACCGCGAAAATTGTGGGCGACGCGCTCGGATTGGAGCCTGTGCCCGACGCCAGACTGCGCGAAACCGACTTCGGGGCGATGGAACGCATACGGCGGGACGATCCGGAATTCCTTCGCAGGTGCAGCGCCTTCGCGGAGCATTTTCCGGGCGGCGGCGAATCGATTCTGCAGTCGGCGCACAGGGTGTACGGATTTCTGGACGAAATAACCGACCGGTTCCGGGGCGAAACCATTCTGCTTGTCAGCCACGGGTGGACAAATAAGATGATCGCCTCCTATTTCAGGGACATGAGCAATGAGCAATTCGCCGGATATGTGCTGCCTAACTGCCAATTTGCGCGTTACGAAATTGAATGTGCAGAATGATTAAAACTGACACTGACAGGAGTCTTTAATTTTCGTAAAAGGCTCCTGTTTTTATTTTACTTTTTTGCCGTGTTGCACAAATACACACAAAAATTATAAATTCAAACTTTATTTTCTTGACATAACATTAAAAAAGGAATACAATATATAGGGTATCTATGCGAAGATAAGATGATTTTTATATGTTATCTTGCATATGTTCCCATTATTTAACCAAAATCACAGTTTGTGCATAACGTCATGCTTGATAGATGCGTTATGCGGCAGGCGGCGCAATTGAAATTCAAACTGGAGCTTGCCCGGTTTTTGATTGTTTAGTGAATATATTTTGATTTTTTCCCATACTTATCAGATCAAAGTAACATTTAATAATGATTGATTGAATTTGCGCCGACCTGACTAATGAAGGAGGTTGTGTGTAAAGCAATGGATTGGTTAAAAATTGTATTGCCTTTGGTAATCGGATTGCTGGCCGGCGGTGCGTCCATGTACTTCTTCGGCTTCAAAAAGGGTTACGCAAAGCGCAAGGAAACTGCCGAAGCAGCCATTTCTTCGGCAGAGGAAGAAGCAAAGCGCATTGTCGATGAGGCCGTCAAGGAAGCCGAGTCCAAGCGCAAGGAAATTGTTCTTGAAGGCAAGGAAGAGCTTCATCGCCTGAGAGCGGAGAACGACAGGGAAATCCGCGAACGCCGCACTGAAATCAACAAGCAGGAAAAGCGCGTACAGCAGCGTGAGGAGCATCTCAACAAGAAGATCGAACAGGCGGAAAAGCGGCTTGAGCAGTACAACGCCCGCATGAAGCAGGCGGACGACAAATTCGCCGAAGCCGAAGAGCTGAAGCGCTGCCAGTTGGAAATCATGGAGAAAATCTCCGGTTACACCGCCGAGCAGGCCAAGGAACAGCTCATGAGAACCCTTGAGGACGAGCTGATTCATGAAAAGGCCGTCAAGATCAAGGATTACGAACAGCAGATCAGGGACGAAGCGGAAAAGAGAGCGCAGAATATCATCGCGCTTGCCATTCAGCGTTGCGCTTCGGATTACGTCGCGGAATCCACGGTTTCCGTTGTCGCCCTGCCCAATGACGAGATGAAGGGCAGAATTATCGGCCGCGAAGGCAGAAATATCCGCGCCCTTGAAACCGTCACCGGCGTGGATATCATTATCGACGACACGCCCGAAGCCATCACCATTTCGTCCTTCAATCCCATCCGCCGCGAGGTCGCGCGTATCGCAATGGAGCGTCTGATTCAGGACGGCAGGATTCACCCCGCGCGCATTGAGGAAATGGTGGATAAGGCCAACCGTGAAATTGAAGCCACCATCAAGGAGGAAGGCGAACACGCCACCCTCGAAGCCAACGTCATGGGCCTTCACCCCGAACTGGTCAAGCTTCTCGGCCGCCTGCGTTTCCGCACGAGCTACGGTCAGAATGTGCTGAAGCATTCGCTGGAGGTTGCACTGATTGCGGGCGCAATGGCGTCCGAACTCGGCATCGATCCCGCCCCGGCTCGCCGCGCGGGTCTTCTCCACGATATCGGCAAGGGGCTTGATTACGAGATGGAAGGCAGCCATGTCGATATCGGCGTCGAAATGGCGCGCAAATACCGTGAGCCGGAAGGCATTATCCACGCGATTGCCGCTCATCACGGCGGCGTGGAAGCCACCTCTATCATCGACTGCCTTGTGCAGGCGGCCGACGCCGTTTCAGCGGCCCGTCCCGGCGCGCGCAGGGAAAATGTCGAGAGCTACATCAAGCGTCTGCAGCGTCTGGAGGAAATCGCCAAGGAATTCGACGGCGTTTCCGAGAGCTACGCCATTCAGGCAGGGCGTGAGGTGCGCGTGCTGGTCAAGCCCGAATCTGTTACCGATGACGAAATGCCGTTCCTCGCCCGCGAGATCTGCAAGAAGATCGAAAGCGAGCTGGATTATCCGGGACAGATCAAGGTCAACGTCATCCGCGAGAGCCGCGCGTCGGAATACGCGAAATAATCAGTTTCCAATCGCATTTCATACGCTGTCAGCGGGTATTCCGCGGGCAGCGTATTTTTTGTCCGAAAAAAAATCGTCCCGGCGGTCACAATACCGCACGGGACGATTCTTATGTGATTGATTCAGCCTGCTGACGGGATATTTCGGTCTGCAGAATGACCTTGACCATCGCATACCTTCTGCACACCGGCGCGGGTACAATGCCGTCGCCTATCATGCGCTCAAATTCCTGAAGCGTCACCCATCTCGCCTCCGTGGTTTCGCCCGGCTGCATTTTCATTTCGCTCACGGGAATATCCTTGCGGGCAAGATAAATGTCGACAAAGGCGGATTTGCTCTTATGGGTCAGAAGGAGCCGAAGCTCGCCTGTGCCGGTGACAATGCCCGTTTCCTCACGCAGCTCTCGCCGCGCCGCCGGTTGTTTCCCACATATTCGGATAGGGCTTCTTTTCGGGAGAGCGTCTGGTTACAAGCAATTCGCCCTCCGAATTGAACGTAAAGATCTCAACGACCCTGTGATAGGCTCCGTGCGGCAGCTTCTCGCCGCGGACGTGCGTGGCTCCCACAGGCATACCGTCCTCGTCCAGCAGATCCCACAGCTCGGCGCCGCGCCAGACGTCGGCGTCAGACCGCCTGCTCCTGACAGCGATTGTCTTTTTCCACACCTGCTTGTCGTCACAAATAAAACTGCTCATTGCGGGCACTCCCCCCGGAATTCAAAGCGGATCATAATCAAAAGAATGAGCAGAACGATAAGCCGAGTTCTGTCGTGAACGGTCATCTATCTCGACTGTACATTGCTGCACAGCTCCAGCCATCTCCCCGGAACGCGGCGGGCAGCCGCATCATGTTCCTCCACGATGTTGCATCGGATAGGGTTTACAGGGTCATCCTGTCTCCAGAATGACCGGTGAGCTCTTACCTCGCCTTTCCACCCTTACCACGTCAATTCGGATCAATCCTCCTCGACGGGCGGTATATCTCTGTTGCACTTTCCCTAAGGTCACCCTCGGCGGCCGTTAGCCGTTATCCTGCCCTGTGATGCTCGGACTTTCCTCATGCAATGCCCTTTGGAGCAAAGCACGCGACCGTTTATTCTGCTCATTCTGATATTCTACTATATTTTTTCGCGCTTGTCAAATGATTTTTTCAGGAAGATGAAAAGAAAGCCGCGGCGGCCGACCGTTTTCCGGACGACTGCCGCGGCAGCGCGTTTTGAATGAGGAATGGCACGGAGCAGCCGCATGACTGACTCCTTCGCCCGTCAGTTGTGAACCTTTACGGTAATGTTCCTGTACTTTCCGCTTCCGGTTCTCACCTGCACTGTACAGGTTCCGGCCCTGACGCCGGTAATGATTCCGGTGCTACCGCCGTCAGCAGCTGCCACCGTCGCAATGGAAGTCTTGTTTGACGTCCATCTGACGGAATCTCCGCAGCCCTCCGGCGCCGTAAACGCGGAAACATTGATTGATTCTCCGACGGCAATGCTGACACTGCCGACACTGGTTGTTACAGAGGTTGCCTTGGTCACAACCGTCACCACCGCACTGTCCTGATTTTCGCTTTCACAGCCGAAATAGGCGGTGATGGTGGCCGTTCCGTTGGCCAGCGCGGTAATTTTGCCGTTTTCATCGACAACGGCAACGTCGGGATCCGACGAACGCCACATGACGACGCAGGCGGTGCGTGGCGAGACGGTCGCTGCAAGCGTCAGCGCGCTTCCCTTGTACATTGTCGCTTCATGCTTATTCAGAAGAATAGTGTTTCCGTTGGGGGTAAGCACCGTAATCTGATAGGAAACGGTCTTACCGCTTCCGGTTCTGGCGGTGATCTTAGCCGTGCCGTTTGCCAGACCGCGGACTTCTACCGACTTGTTGTCGGCGGGATCCGTAATCATCTCCACTGCCTTCTTGTTGCTGTTGGTCCAGACAACCGTGTCGTTGCTGCCTTCCGGTTCAATGATCCTGACGCGGAGGGTCTTGCTGTCGCCGACGGCCATTGCGTACTTTACAATGGAGCGGGGGGTCATTCCCTCCGGAATGGTGTCCCATTTAAAGACCTTCGCCTTGGTCATGACGCGAACCGACGCAACATCCGTGACGCCGGAAATAGTCGAGTAGGCGGTAATGGTGGTATCGCCCTGCGACACCGCGTAGACCTTGCCGTTCTCATCCACCGTCGCAATGGCAGGATTGGCCGACTTCCAGATCACGACGTCATTGCAGCCCTTGGGGAGTACCTTGGCCGAAAGCCCGACTGTGCCGCCGACATAAACCGACGCCGCGTTCTTGCTGAGTGTAATGCTTTCCGCTCCTTCAGGCACGACAGTGACCAGATAGGTCACCTTTCTGCCGCTGCCTGTCTTGGCGGTAATGGTCGCCGCGCCCTTCTTCAGACCGATGACACGGGCACCCTTGTTGTCGTTGAGAATATCTGTGATGGCAACAATGTCCTTTCTGCTGGTAGACCATGTGATGATATCATTGCTGCCTTCGGGTGCCGTAATCCTGACATAAAGCTCCTTGCTTCCGCCCACGCCAAGATTGTGCTTGACGGTGCTGCGTGGATTGAGACCTTCATACAAGGTGTCCCATGTAAAGCCGGTCACCTTGGTCATTACACGAACCGACGCAACATCCGTGACGCCGGAAACGGTCGAATAAGCGGTAATGGTGGTATCGCCCTGTGACACCGCGTAGACCTTGCCGTTCTCATCCACCGTCGCAATGGCAGGATTGGCAGACTTCCAGATCACGACGTCATTGCAGCCCTTGGGGAGCACCTTGGCAGAAAGTCCGGTTGTGCCACCGACATAAATCGACGCCGCATTCTTGCTTAATGTAATGGTCTGCGCGCCTTCAGGCACAACGGTGACAAGATAGGTCACCTTTTTGCCGCTGCCTGTCTTGGCGGTAATGGTTGCCGCGCCCTTCTTCAGACCGAGGACACGAACGCCCCTGCTGCCGTCCAGAAGGCCTGTGATGGCTACGATATCTTTTTTGCTGGTAGACCATGTAATGGTATCATTGCTGCCTTCGGGTGCTGTGATCCTGACAAAAAGCTCCTTGCTTTCGCCCACGTCAAGATTGAATTTGACAGTGCTGTTCGGTCTGAGGCCTTCATGAACGGTGTCCCATGTAAAGCCGGTCGCGCGTGTACGCACTGTCACGTCCGCTTCCTGCGTAAAGCCGCTCTTTGTGTAGGCGATAATTCTCGCTTCACCCTGAGAAATGCCCTTTACAACGCCTTTCTCGGTGGCCGCCGCCACCGCTGCGATCGTACTGAGCCACAATACCGGTTCATCCGCGTTCTTCGTGAGAACCGGCTTGATGGTGACGGTCTTTCCGACGTAAATCGCTGTGTTATCGGGAAGGAGGGTAAGCGATTCCGTGGGCATATAGGCCCTGATTTTTACGGAAGTCGAGAGCCCCTTGCCCCTTGACGCCGTAATGGTGACGGTTCCCTTGCGTCCCTTGCAGGTCAGAAGACCCGATGCGTCAATTGAAATGACCGCCGCGCTGCTCGACTTCCATGTGACGGGAGTGGCGGAGATGTCAGGCGACAAATCATTGTCAATGATGTCCAGATCCGCGCTTGCGGAATAATTCAGGCAGTAGACACCGCCGACATAGCTGCAGGATTCCTGCGCGAGAAGATCGGTAGTATCAATAGTGAATTGATTGACATATACAACGCATGGCGCGCTGATGACTTCTCCTGTCACGGACTGGCAATAGATATTGGCAATACCGTTCTTTCTGCCGATAACCTTGCCCTTCTGGGTGACCTCAGCGATTTCAGGATCATCCGAACACCATACGAATTTCTTCAGACTCTTCGGCTTGCTTACACTGAGAGAAACCGAGGGAGCCTTGTTGTTATCGGTAATAAACAGCTTGACTGACTGCTTGGAAATCCTGACAGGATATGACTCGGGAGGCTGTGTGACGGTCACCGTGCAGGCGGCGGAATGGCTGCCCGCTGTGGCCGTGATGGTGGCGGTACCGACAGCATTCGCCACAACAACGCCGTTTTCTCTCACGGAAGCCACGCCGCTGTCATTGGTCGTCCAGAGTACCTCGTCGGTCGTGTTGACAGGAATCACTTCCGCGTTGATCTTCACCGACTGGCCCACCATCAGTTCCACGCTGTCGACATCCAGGGCGATGGACTGCGCGGGAATGGCATTCGATACCGTGAAATCCAGATAATCCGAAAGCTGCGCGCCGGAAGCGGTGGTCAGCACGGCGGAGAGCATATGCTCTCCGTTGGCAAGCTGCGTGCTGTCAAGATTGTAGGTGAATTTCCCGCTGCCGTTGCAATACAACGTGTCGGTCAGCACGTCATCAATATATACGCTGACCGAGCATTCGTTGGAAGCGCCGCAATGGTACTGCTGCATTTCTATCGTGGCGATGCCGCTGAACGTAGGATGATTCTTGGCGGTCGTGATTTCAAATGCGGGATTCCCCACGATAAAGGCCTTCTGCACGGAAATTTCCGCTCCGAAGGTATTGGTGAAGACCGCTCTGAGCTGATGCTCGCCGTTGGTGAGCTGGGTGGTGTCGATATCATACGTAAAAATTCCCTGGTTGCCGCAGCGCAGGGTCTGCGTCAGCACACCGTCAATATAGGCGGCAACACTGCACTGGGCGGATGTGCCGCCGTACTGCTGCTGCATTGCTACCGAGAATGTGCCGGAAACAACCGGCGTGGCATCCGGCCAGTTCAGGAAATAAAAGAGGGTGTTATGCACCAGAATGGTTCTGGACGCGGTAAGGTCCTCCCCGCCTATTCTGTGGAAGACAGCCTGAACGGTGTGTTCGCCGTTGCCGTACTGCGTGGTATCCATTGTCCACGCGAAAACCCTGCTCTCAGACGCGTCAAAGGTTGCGACACGGGTGCCGTCAACCGAAACATACACCTGTGCCTCGGCGGACATGGTGCCCTGGAATCTCCAGTTGAATTCGACAGAGCCTGCAACCTCGCGGTTGTTCTCCGCGCTTGCGCCGTAAAAATCGAACCGGTCGCCGGGGACATAGGTTTCAGATGCGAGATCCGGATAGACCAGCGGATTGGTCGTATCGCTGCTCATAACCTGATCCTCAGGTGTGTGATCCTGCCCGAAGGTCTTGCCGTTGAATACAGGCGAATTGACGCCCACCAGGAAGTAGGTGTAATCGGGAGGCGTGCAGTCATTGTCGTCCCACGTGGAATCGACGCCGTACCACAGGCCGTCGTCCATCTGCACATAATTCCAGCTGTGCGGGCCGCCCGCCGTTCCCTTGATGTGAACCGCCGGGACGCCGAATTTGTCGCAGAGCAGCTTGAAGGAATTCGCGTAGCCTTCGCAGACGAACTTGTGTCCTCTTCCGCCGCCGCCGAACAGCGGGGCGATGCAATGAGCCTGACCCATGTTGCCGCTGTTGGCGGCTTCATAGTCATAGGTCATGGTGTCGCAGATATAATCGTGAATCGCTTTGGCAGTATCATAATTCGACGCCGATTCTCTGGAATTCCTGATCGTATTGACTGCCGAATTGATACCGCTGGTTACGGTACTGAGCTGACTATAGGCATTGGAATAACGCTCGGCTGTCGTGATGGTAACCATAGTCAGTATGCCACCGGAGCCTTGAAGGTTGTAGCTGTAACCGGAAATCCAGTAGACTTCGGGATGATCGGTGGAGAAGGCAGCGTAGGCGGAAAGCACCAGATCGCTCACCAGATCGGCCTGCTCATACGTGTACCCCATCGAGCTGATATCCACTGGCACGGCGTCGTTGCTTCTGTTGGTCACCATCGAATCCGCCAGCGCGTCATAGATGGGAAGCTCATCCGGAAGAAGCTCACTTCGGAAGCTGCCGTTGTAATGGGCATTCGGCATGAACCGCTTATGCGATGTGCCCACCACACGATCAAATGAAACCTCGCCGTTGGCGACCGTTTCCTCGGCCGCTTCATCAGGCACTTCCTCCGCCGGTTGCTCCGGAATTTCCGCAACGTCGGAATCCGACGCCTGCACTTCCCCGGGAATGTCATCGCCGTCCGCCGCACTGACGGACAGGAATACAACCGCGCAGGAAACCGCAGCCAGCACCAAGGCTGACAGAAGCAGAGTTCGCAGCGTCCTTCGCCGCTTTGGATTTTTCATAAAAATCTTCCTTTCCTGTAAGAAATGTAAAGCCGAGAAAAAAGAATTATACGAATTTTTTCCAGAGATATCCAATTTGATTATAACATACGACGGAGGTAAAGTCAACAGCTCAGACCCGCAACATTGAATTTTGGCATATGCAAAATGATCTCTCATCAATCATTCACACTGTCATCAAAAAAGCCGCCCGGCTCGTTTTCCGAAGGGAACGAACCGGGCGGTAATGGGAAAAGAAAAATCAGAAAATCTCCTGAATGGCGTGTGTCGGGCAGTTTTCGATACAAAGCCCGCAATTGGTGCAAAGCTCGCGGTCAACGTGGGCGACAAAATTCTCGACGGTGATCGCGCCTGCCGGACAGTTTCTCTGACACTTCATGCAGCCGATACAGCCGACCTTGCAGACCTTGCGGGTGACCGCGCCCTTGTCCTTATTGGAGCACATCACGACGGCCGCCGGCTTGCGGACGGTGATTTCGATGAGCTGCTTGGGGCAGACCTTGGCGCATTTGCCGCAGCCCACGCAGAGATTGCGGTCCACGATCGCCAGCTCGTTGCAAAGCTCGATGGCGTGGTATTCGCATTCCCTCGCGCAGTCGCCGAGGCCGATGCAGCCGTACTGACAGGCATTCATCCCGCCATAGAGCAGCGCGGCGGCGGCGCAGGAATCCACGCCTATGTAGTCCATCTTGACGGAGGTATTGTCGCAGGTGCCAAGACAGCGCACGATCGCCGCCTTGGGGGTCATTTCTCCCGCGTCAACGCCGAGAATGGCGGCGCATTCGTCCGCGACCGCCTTGCCGCCGACGGGACACAACCCCACCTTCGCTTCGCCCTTGGAGAGCGCGGCGGCGTAGCCCGCGCAGCCGGAGAAGCCGCACGCGCCGCAATTCGCGCCGGGAAGAGCCTGCGTCAGCTTTTCGGCGGTTTCGTCCACCGGCACAGCCATGATCACCGAAGCGGCGGAAAGTCCCAGTCCGGCGAGAATTCCTATTCCGGCGACAATCAGCACCGGTATCAAAATATTCATCATGTCGTTACCCTGCCTTTGCTAAAATCACATATGAACCACGCCGGAAAAGCCCAAGAACGACATCGCCACCAACGCCGCAGCGACCAGCGTGATCGGCAGACCCTTGAGCGTTTCGGGAATATCGCTGAATTCCATGCGCTTGCGAACGCCGGCGAAGATCGCCATTGCCACCAGAAAGCCCAGACCGGAGCCGAACGCGCAGGACAGCGCGTAGAGATAGCCCTCGCCGAAGCCGTAGGACGCGCTGCCGAAATCCTCGGTCACAAGAATGGCGCAGCCCAGCACGGCGCAATTGGTGGTGATGAGCGGGAGATACACGCCCAATGAAGCGTGCAGCGCGGGAATGTATTTTTTCAGAACGATCTCAACCAGCTGCACAAGCGCGGCGATAATGAGAATGAAGACAATCGTCTGCAGGTATTCCAGTCCCAGCGTCTCCAGAACGAAGCGCTGAATCGGATAGGTCACCGCCGTGGACAGCAACATGACGAAGATAACGGCCGCGCTCATTCCCATCGCGGTGTCGAGCTTCTTGGAAACGCCGAGGAAGGGGCAGATTCCCAGGAATTTGGAGAGGACGTAGTTGTTCGTGAGAATCCCGGCGAGAATAATCGTCACTATCATGCGAAGCATATTCATGATTGGCACCCTCCTTTGCCCGACAAGCTGCAGGTCGCGGCGGCGGGACAATCCCCGCAGCCGTTGCGCACGGGCAGGTTATTCTTTTTACTGAGCCTGTTGGCGGCGGCGATGAGCAGTCCGAAGACAAAGAATCCGCCGGGAGCGAGCGAGAAAAAGAGAATCGGATGATCCGAAAGCAGCGGCAGCTTCGCGCCGAAAAGCGAGCCGGCGCCCAGAATTTCGCGGATCGTGCCCATGCAGAGAAGGGCTGTCGTGAAGCCCACGCCCATTGCCAGTCCATCGAGAGCGGAAAGCGCGGGCGCGTGCTTGCTGGCGTACATTTCGGCACGGCCGAGAATGATGCAGTTGACGACGATGAGCGGCAGGTAAATGCCGAGCGATTCGTCGAGCGCGGGCGCGAAGGCCTTGACCAGCATCTGCACAATGGAAACAAAGCTAGCGATAATGGTGATATACGCCGGAATACGCACCTTATCGGGAATCACCTTCCTGAGAAGGGAAATCACGGTGTTGGAGCAGATCAGCACCAGCGTCGCGGCAATTCCCATGCCGATGGCATTGGAAGCCGCCGTGGTGGTGGCAAGCGTCGGACAGGTACCCAGCACCAGCCGGAGCACGGGATTTTCCAGAATCACGCCGCGCTTCATGGCGTCGCGGAAGACGCCGCCGGCAGCAGTGTCTTTTTCGGGCTGCGAAGGCTGATCGGCTGCCTCCACGAACATTTCCTCTTCGTCCGTCTGCGCGGCAACCTGCGCTTCCTCTATGACAGCGGCGGAATCCTCATGGGAATTCCTGCGCATGGATATGGTTTTCTTCGCCACTTATTCATTACCTCCTGTCGCTTTGGGCATATCAGAATCCGAAACAGCGGTAAGATAGGCCTTTGAGATTTCAACCGCTTCATTGACGGCCCTGGTGATGGCTCTCGACGTGATGGTCGCGCCGGAAAGCGCGTCGATTTCGCCGCCGTCCTTGCTCACCGCGAGATGGGAGCTGTCGTTCCCCTTGTACTGTTCCAGAAAGGCGTCCTCCTTGCCCCTCGCGCCGAGGCCGGGCGTTTCCTCCATGGAGAGGATATTGACGCCGGAGATCTCGCCGTTCGACAAAAT
>CADCON010000068.1 GCA_902803035.1 uncultured Ruminococcus sp. | reverse complement strand
GTCCGCAGCATTATCGTCATCGTCCGCTTTCTCCGTTGAAGCGTCCTCTTCCTGTTCCGGCCACGCCCCGCCTTCTTCCAGCTCCTCCACCGTCATGCGGCTGATATTCAGCTCGACCGCGCGGAACGCCATGCGCACCTTGCGGCGGCGGGCGGCTTCATGCTCGATTTTTATGGTGAAAAACAGACCTGCCGCCAGCATGATCACCGACGTCCAGAAGCTGAATCTGAAGCAGGGCGGTCTGTAAGTCATCACCACGGAATTCTTGCCCTTCTCCAGCCGCAGCCCGATAAGTCCTCCGCAAAGCTCGACCGGCTCGACGCTTTCCCCGTTCACCGTAATATCCCAGCCGCTCTCGAACGGAATGGATGTGACCGCCGTCTGGGCCTGATCAATTTCAAACATAAAGCGGATCGTGCTGCCACGGCGCGAAATGTATCCGGCACAAGCGGGAAGCACCGCCTGCACGAAATCTCCGCCGCATACCGCAAAGACCGGTTCCGGCGACTTCTGAGAAACGTCATAGGACAGATACACCTTCACCGCGCCGCTTTCCTCCCCCGGCTCCATGAAGCCGGACAGATCATAGACGCCGCCCGCGCAGCCCTTCCGCCAGTAGCTGCGGCTGTCGTTCCCCACGGCAAAGGAATAATCCCCGCCCTCGGCAAGCATATACAGATTGCCGGAGCCGCCCGTTTCAATCACATACTGCTCCACGACCGTATTCTCGTTTCCGAATGTCCACTTGTAGCGGTCGTTTTCGGAAGAACGCACGGCTGTCTTCTCCACAGGCTCGACCGGTTCAAATACATCCGTTCCGAACCACTTTCGCGCCAGATAATCCTGCAATTCAAAGGCATTCAGCCCTTCCGGCAGCACGTTGTCCCAGTTGCCGATGAGGTAGGCGGGCGAACACGCCTTCCGCAACAGGTCGTCCTCCGAATAATAGCCGTAATCGGGATTGGCAATACCGAAAAGCATATCGGTAAACTCGGTAAAATTGTCCGCACCGCCGAATTCGGAGCCGCGCATGATGCCAAGCCTTTCGGCAAACGCGGTCAGCCCCTCCACATTGTTGCGGTTGATATTCACGCTCTCGGAAACGCCGTCGGTGCTTCTTGTGCGGTAGAATCTCGGCACTTCTTCATTCTGGCTGAGAAAGCTGTCTTCCAGCTCCGTTCTCGCCCTGGTCCTGCTGTCAGCGACAAACGCCAGACGCTCCGCCGTGACGGGCGAATTGATTCTTCCCACGGCTCCGGCGCAATGCACCGCCCCGAAGAGAAGCAGCACGGCGGCGGTCACTGCCGCGGAACGAACCGGATTGCCGCCCCCGCTGATCTGAAGCTGCACGAACACTGCCGCCGCGAACACTGCCAGACCCACTTCCGCGATGAGGGCAAAGACGTCGCCGCCGCTCACAATAATCGACACGGCCGCGAGAATGACGTAGAAGCCAATGGCGCAGGCGCATCCCCACACCGGAAGCCCCTCGCGCAGCATCAAGCACCGCGCGGCGCAGTAAGCCGCCGTCAGGGCAAGCATGAATCCCGCGTTGACCGCCTCATTGCCGGAATTGCCGAATCCGAGGAAGTACTTCGCCAGAAACGGCACCGCGTGGCAGAGCAGAAGAAATACCGTTCCCGCGCCGATGGCAATTTTCTCCCCCGTTCTGATTTTTGCGTTGAAGAAATACGCCGCGAAGCCGATGAGCAGCAGCCCCGCCAGACAAAGGCCCACGCCGCCCGCCGGATCGGTGCCGTATCCGCCGAAGCACAGGTCGCTGAGAATGTCATTGCTTCTGCAGTCCGAAAACACGCCGCCGCGGTGATAGAGGGAGCCATTCCACGCCGGAATGACCAGCAGGGCGTTGGTAGCCGCCGAGCAGAGGAGGGTCGCGGCAAACATCGCCGTCTTATAGACCCTGCGCCGGCTGCTTACCCTGTCAAAACAGAACGCGGCATAGAGCGCGGCCGACATGACAATTCCCGCGCCGGTGAGTCTGGGACAGGTGAGGAAAAAAATCGCGCCGAATACAAACAGCCTGACCGGACGCGACGCCTGTACATATCCGTAAATGCCCGCCGCCAGAAGCGGAAAGAACACCGCGCCGTCCGCGACAGAGGGATAATAGGCCGCAAACGCGGTAAATCCGCACAGCGAATAGCCGCAGGAGAGCGCGAAACACATCGGCTTTGAAAGTCCTGTGCATTTTCCGAGCATATACCACGCGGCCGCGCCGGCGGCTCCCGCACGCAGTATCGTGATCACCGAATAGGCGGACGCCAGGGAACGCTGACCGAAGAAAAGAGCAAAAAACAAAAACGGCGAACACAGCCCCGAAGCATACTCGGAATAGGAACTGCTTCCGAATCCGGCATTAAGCCGGTAAAAAACGCCCTCTCCCGAAACCACCGACTCATACAGGCCGGTGAAGCTCTCAAACCATCCGGCACCCTCCCCGCTGATCAGGGTGCCGTTTGCGAACGGGGCAATGCCGCATACCGCCAGAATCACGGTCATTACCGCGGCAGGCGCGGCAAAGGAAAGCGCCGACCAGAGCGCGGCATTCTTCTTGTCATGTTTCGGGGAAATACGGGTCCGGTTCATCATTCTCAGCCTTCTGTCTTTGTATTTTTCCTTGCAATATTATTATTATAATGTCTTTCCGAAAAATTTTCAACGGGTAAATGCAAAAAAGCCCTATTTCCTTTAAAATTCGGGAAAAAGGGCTTTCCGGCAATTCATCGCTTGATCTGCGCGAAGCTGTACGCGGAGGGGCCGGCGACAACCTCGAAGGAGTCCACCGCCGCAAAGCAATACGCGCTCCACGCGCAGAGGGCGTCGGCAAGCACCGTTCCCGGCTGCACCGGGCCGTCGCGCTTCCCGCTCTTGAGTATCTCGTAAACCACCTTCATCATGGGGGCGATGTCGGCCAGCTCCTGCTGCAGCGAGAACAGGCTCGCCAGCCTTACTTCCGGCATCAGCTCCTGCGCGAAGAAGATATATTCCTGATAGGCGGGAATGTAGATTCCCTCGTCCACCGGCATGGAACACAGTGTCGGAAACGCGCCGGACTTCTTGTAGTTGTTGCGGTCGCACTGCTCCACAATGTCATTGGCGCGGTAAATATCCTGCTCCGTGACGTCGCGGAGGTCGCGCCCCGCCTCGTACAGAAGCTGCGCAACCGTCCACGCGAGAGAGCGCAGACAGATAATCTGGTTCTTGCTGCGGATAATGCCGTAATGCAGCTCGCATTCGATGTCATTGTTGGCGCGGAATTCGATTTCCGGCACGTGGAAGAGCTTGGTCACGAAATGCGCCGCGTCCACGAGCTGATCCGCCATGCGCGCGTCCACGGGTTCCAGAACGAAATTCAGCCGCTTCTCCAGGAATCCGTTTTCCACCTGCCGGAGCTGGATGTCCGGCTTCGGCGCGGTCATGGGACGGTTTCCCTGAAGGCTGATCATTTCCCCTTCCGAAGGGCCGCTCATCTTCTCCTCGATCTCGCGCGCGAAATTCAGGACGTTCTCAAAATCCTCCACCGGCGAGCCGGACGGTTCCTCGCCACCCCTGACCGGCGTATTCCGGATCACCTCAAAGCTGTCGCCGTAATCCGAAAGCATCTGCTTGACCGATTTCCGCATATGCTTGATGAATTCGTTGTTGAGATCCTTGTAATATAGCTGCTTCAGGACATTCTGCGAAGGAATGAGCCTGCTGCGGGAAATGAAATACCGCTCCACCATCTCGGACGGGTCGAGATAGGCGTATTTGACGAATTTGATGAAATAAAGCAGTCCCCAGCCGCCTTCCGCCAGATCGCGGTCGCCGACAGCGTTGGCAAGGCCGGTGAGAATGTTTTCCTGCGTCGCGTTGTCAAACCCGCGGAAGATCATGCCGATCGACTGAACGTCCACATCGATATCATCTCCCGGTGTGGGAAGCCACGCGCTCTGGTTGATTTCATAGCTGAATACGACATCGGGAAGCATCTTGCTGAGATGTCTTCGCACCTGTCCCAGCGCGTACCTCTGGCCGAACTGATGGAAAATCATGACCAGCGCGTGCATTGCCACCTCGACCTTGGCGTCGAGAATGGTGAGGTGCTGATTGGCAACCGGTATCTCGTGGAAACGCCGCGTCGCTTCAAACCGTCTGCGGAATTCCGTCGCGGTCGCGCAGTTGAGCCACACCGCGTTGGCATTGTCGCCGTAAATCTCCTGCAGGAGCGTCTGACGGATATTGGCGCTGGCGGGCGTTTCGTAATTCACATCGCCGCAGAGCTGCTGAATGGCCTGCACCACCAGCCAGCTCACGGTCTTGCCGCCGCGCGCGATCATTCTCGCACAGTCGCCGATATGCTGCATGGGATCGGGCTGTTCCCTGCCCCGGACAGGCGGGTAAACCGCGTCGAAGGAGATGAAAAGATCGTCGAAAACCGCCATGACGGCATTCTGCGGGAGGGTGTAATCCGTATCGCCGTTCAGCTCGGAATACAGCCGCAGAATCGTATAGGCCGCCGCCTGAAGGTTGTAATTTTCGTCGCCGATGATCTCCACCTCGTCGGTGGTCTTCGGCCTGACAAGCGCGTCGATATCCACCTTCAGATCAGTGGGAAGCACTGCCTTGAGCACCTCGCGCCTTGCGACGGAATCGCCCAGCAGGATATAGGTTTCATCGTTGACGCGCTCGAGCGAGCCGTCATCCGCGTGATAAATGAAGACGTCAGGGGTGAAGGGATGCTCATACTGATCCCCGCCCAGTTGAATCGTGCAGTCGTAATGCGCGCTGAAGCTGAGCATTTCCCGGATGGCGGCGAGATCGTAGTAATCGATATAGAGAATCTCGCGGCAGGGCGCGGTGAGAATCAGATCCCTGCCCTCGGCCAGCTCGGCGAGCTTTTCGGGAAGGGCGAGGACATAGCTCGCCAGATCATGCTGAATGGTGCGGAAGGGCGTGCTGGTTTCGGTGCTGAAGGAATATTTGGCGCGAAAAAGGGTATTCTTCATATTGCTTTCGGCCGCGCGCCAGACGAATTCCTCATCCACACCCCAGTCGGCAAGCGTTCTCTGCTCAAGGTAAAGCAGGCCCATGGTGGTTTCGATGACCACGAATTTCATCAGCACCGGCTCGCATTTGCGGTAGACCAGATCCTCCAGCTCTTCATAATAGTGGCTGTCGCTCAGCTCGATTTTCAGGCTGTCGCGGATCGCTTCAAAGGTGAAATGCTGGAATCCGACCTGCTCCAGCGTGCGGTAGTAGGGATAGCGCGTATTGGCGTAGAGATTGGCCTTGCCGACGCCGCGTTCAAACGGAATCTGCCTGTAATGCGGCTCCTGCCGCTCCGACGGCTCGCGCAGGATTCCCTTGGTCATCAGGTAGGAGGAATATTCATATTCACCCGCTTCCTCAAACAGCGTGTTGCACAGCGTCTGAAGGAAATCCCGGAAGGACTGTTCGTCCTCCGCCACCCGCAGCTTGTAGCTGTAACGCTCCAGCGCGAAATCCATCAGGGCGTGCTTGACCGAAGGCTCCGCCTTGGTGGCGAACAGGAAAAGCTTGGCACGCGTCTTGGCGTTGATGCCGCTCAGCGTATTGGCGGCAAACTGCGCCATGGCAGCTGTTTCCTTCGGCTGCGCGCCGGGGTATATACGCATGAATTCATTGAAAAGCTCCGAATTGGTGAGATCGGAATCCGAAATGCTCTGGTTGATGTAGAGAAGAATTCCCATCACGCCCGTGCGGATCGCCTTTTCCTCGTCGCTGAGCTTCTTGCGGCGGAGCTTTTCCTCCGCGTCATCCGCGCTCTTGTCGCGCAGCTGATCGATCCTTATCTGCACAGGCTCGAAGGTTTCCTCGCGCACGCCGATCTGCTCCGCCACAGGCGACGGCTGATCCTCCTGGGATGCGGCAGGCTCCGGCCGCTTCGGCGCCGGCGCGGGCATCGGCTCGGTATCCGACAGCGGAATGTATTCCGGCTGGGAATCGGCGATCACCGGCGGCGTCATGTCCACCTCGATGGGGGCTATATGTTCCCCGAAGCCGTAACCGCGCTTTGGGGGACCGGAAGCCGGTTCCCCGGCGTATTCGTCAATGGCGACAGGCGCAAAGCTGTCTTCCGTCGGTTCGGGCAATGGGGGATTTTCCGCCTGTTCGGGGGGGGCGGACGCTTCCTCCGGCGCGGCTGTCTGCGGCTGCTCATCAGTCGATTCCGGCAGTTCGGCGGCAGGCTCCGGCGCTTCTCCGGACGGCTCCGGCGCGGCGGCGGTCTCCGGCGTGACTTCTGTTTCGGTTTCCGGCGCGGCCGTCTGCTCCGCTTCCGGTGCTTTCTCCGGCTCTGCGGGCTTCTCCTGCCCGCCCGCAATGAGGTCTTCGGGGGTGATCTTCTTGACCGGGGCAAGAATAGGCAATTCGGACTGGCTGACCCTGACCTTGACCCTGTCGGCCGCCCGCATCAGCGGAGAAGGCTCCGGCGGAACCAGCGGCTCGGTAATCGGCACCGCCTTCACACGGCTGACCGCCCTTTCGCTTTCCTCCATGCTTTCCAGCTCGGTCGGCACGGGAAGCACCCGCTTGGGCTTGTCAACGGCGACGTGAAGCTCCGCCTTCTGCGGCAGCTTGCCCACCATGAAGCCTATTTCGGTCTTTTCGGCGGCGGACAGGTAATTTCCGCACTGAAGATCATACAATCTCTGCTCGAATTTTTCAAGCTCGCGGCGTCTGATGATCTCGCCGAAGGATTCCCTGAGAATGCGGGCGGATTCCTCCCCGCCGCAGACGGGATAGAGCAGCTTGAAGCCGAGCTTGGTCATGAAGAGCTTGTCGCCCGTGTGCGCGCACCGCGCATCCGCGCGTATCAGTCGCGCTCCGTTCTCGCGCTCCCACTTGGCAGTGGAGCGTTCGATGAGCATGGCGGAATCGGCGTCGCTCAGACCGGGGTAAAGCGCGGTGATATCGGCATAGAATTCCTCTGTGCTGAAATTCTCCTGCCTGACGCGGCTGTAGAGTCTGAGCAGGTAAATGAGCATGGCTCCCTCGACGTCCTCGTCGGAGGGAACAGGCTCGACAAATCCCGACGGATAAATCACGCCGTCCCTGCTGCCCGCCAGCTTGACGCTGTCCCAATTGAATCCGGGAAGCAGCGAAAAATCCGAACGGTCGATGTCGCGGTCCGTAAAGTCAGCGTCGTCGATGTCAAACTGCGGCGGATAAACCAGCTTCCTGATATCCTTCGCGGGTCGTATGTGGGCGAATCTCAGCCCGCTGACACGGCTGAAATTACTGCCTGAAATGTCCTTGCCGGTAAAATCCGCCTTCGCGGAGTCAAAGCTCGCGGGATATTTGACGCCTGTGATGTCATAGGCGCCGGCGAGCTGCTTCCATTCAAGGCTTTCCGCCTTGGAAAAATCGCTGCCGGAAACGTCGATTCCGGTAAAGTCGCATTGGCTGTAGTCGAAATGATCGGGGTAAATGATGCCGCTGAGATCCGCGGCAAGGCTGATATCGCTCCATTTCAGCCCCTTGCAGAGCGAGAAGTCGCTCCCTGAGATGTCCCTGTTGTAAAACTTCGCTTCGGAAAGATCAAAGCCCGCGGGGTATTTGATGCCCCTGATGTCGGAGGCATTCATGATATGCTCCCAGCGAAGGCTTCCGATCAGGCTGAAATCGCTCCCTGAAATATTCCGGGCGGCAAATACCGCGTTGTCGATGTCGAATGTGGCGGGATATTTGATGGCCGCGATATCGCGGGCATTCTGAATGTGTCTCCAGCGAAGCCCGTACACTGAGCTGAAATCGCAGCCGCTGATGTTCCTGTCATAGAAATTGAAGGCATCGGTGTCTATGGTCGAGGGGAATACAATGCCGCTGATGTCTGCGGCGTTTTCTATGTGCTTCCAGCGGAGATTCTCCACCAGGCTGAAATCGCTGAGGTCAATCTCCCTTCCGGAATAATCCACCAGATCGGTCCTGAAGCCGGCGGGGTACTTGATGCCGAATATCTCGCTTGCTTCCTCTATCTCCTCGGGCTGGAGATCCGTCCGGTCGCTCAGATCCATAAAGGCAAGCGACTCGCCGTTTCCGTTGATCCTTCGCCCGGAATGCTCCGGCGCCACCGGCTCGTCCGCCGACGCCATGGACGGAATGATCGGCGCGGGACTTTCGGCAAAGCTGTCGGATTCCGCCTTGTCCACGCCGTAAATACCGGCGAGGTTTTCCATTTCCTTGTCAAACTGCGCCGAGCGTGAGGGTTTGGCCGTCGGCTGCGGCGGCTTGTAGACGAGGGTCTCCGGATGGCCGCCGCCCGGATCGAACGAAAGCACCGGCGCAAACCCGCCTTCCTTTTGCCCGTGGGGCGTGAACGGGGGGCGCGTTCCGCCGTTGTCTGCGGCTGCCCTCCCGCGCGCTGCCTCCTGTTCCTTGCGCTTGTCTATTTCATCAACAACTTGATTAACAGCAGGATTTTCGTAGCGTTTTTTCTTATTCTGATCTCTGAACCTTTTGAAAAAAGCCAACTTTACGACCATCCTTCCTATCGCCGCTTTCCCGGCGAATGATTCTTATAGCATCGCAGACGCTGCGTCATTCCGTCATTACGGCACACGAATCAGGCAGGTGACGGTGACATTTCCCGCGCTGGCGGTAATGGTTGCCTGCCCCTTCTTTTTCGCCACAACCTTGCCGTTTTCATCCACCGTGGCGACCTTCTCGTTGTCAGAGCTCCATTTGACATAGCTCTGGGGGACGTTGTCGGGGTTGATTTCCACCGAGAGCTTCACACTCTTGCCCCGCTTGAGGGTGATATCGTTATTCTGACGAAGCGTGAGTCCGTAGACGGTGTACTGTATTTCCTCGGAGCTTTCCTTGTTCTGGTTGGGAACGGTCGTCCCTATCGTCGAGGAAACCATGCTGACCTCCGCCACGTCTGAGGAAACGTCAGACCCGCTCACGCCCTTGACGATTTCCCGGTAGTACTCGGTATCGTAGTCACTCAGGCCTTCGTATTCGGAGGAGGTGCTTCCCACCAGCCATCCGAACGCAAACCCCACCACGACCCCGAATGCCATAATCAGACAGCCGACCGCCACCATGATCATATTCTGGGTAATGTGAAAGCCGGGTTCGACGGCTTCGACGACGATAGCCGACACATTGTCGTCGCTGTCGTCGCTCATGGAAAGCGCCATGATTTCATTGGTGTGCCCGAAGGGATCCTTGCGCTTGGAAAGGCAGACCGTCAGCTCATCCTCGTCGAGCTGGTCGGTCACGCCGTCGCTGCATACCAGGAATTTGTCGCCCTTCTTGACCTTGAATGGCTTCGCGCGGTACGGCTCCATCTTTCCCTCGCGGCTGTTCATGCCGAGGAATTTCGTGATTCTGCCGTGCCGGATGCCTTCCTCGGTGAGCGAAACGCTCTGCTGTCCTTCCACGGCAACATGATCGCGCGTCAGCTTGACAAGCTGCTTGTCACGGAAAAGGTAAACGCGGCTGTCGCCCACATTATAGACGTGCGCGTTGCCGTTCTCTATGATCAGCAGTGCCATGGTGGAAGCGGTACGCACGCCGCCTGTTTCGCGCCGCTGGTCGCGGATCAGTTCGTTGGTCTCCTGCATATATTCCAGCACCGCGTCGTCGGGCGTGACATCAGGGTCAAAGGAAATGCGGTCGGCAAGCGTGTCCAGCTTGGTCGCCGCCACCAGTGAGGCAAAGGAGCCTGTGTTGTTGCGCCCCATTCCGTCAAAGACGGCAAAGATGTTGACGTCGGTGTATTCGCCGGTCTTGATGGCAAAGGGACGGCTGATATTGCGGGGCGTGATGAAATCCCCGTTGAAATACACATTGTCCTCATTGTTGCCTCTGGCGTTTCCCACATTCGATTCCGCCGCCGCGCGTATGAATATTTTGTTCGGCTCGCTCAATCCGCCGTCACCTCCCGATCACATCATCATTTTTGGGCCGGCTGTCAGCCGTTCAATAGTATGCTTCGATATATAATAACACATGAGTTTTAAAATACATAAAATTCTGAGCAAGATTTACAAAGAATTAATAAAATCTTATTCCAAAAGGGATTTTTATCCTGTGAATGAGTAAAATATGCGAAAAAAGTCTCAGTTCTTCACAGAATCAAAGCGGTAAAGCGTCCAGAATTCGTCGCCTTCGATCTCCTTCCGCTCCATCTCGGCGGTGCATTTGCACACAAGCGATATGACGGCGTCTTCGTCAGAAGTTTCAGTGTATTGGAAAACGTCAAATCCGATGATGTATTTCTCCCCCTCGTTCTTTACGGAGGTGATTTCAGCGTTGAGAGTCGAATCGAACACGCCCTCGTAAAGCGTGTAATACTTTCCCTTGTACCGGTAGAATTCCTTCTCCTCATAGCCCTTCCGGATCAGGACCTTCAGATCGTCGGCACTGACATGGAAGATTTCGCCCGCTATGAAATCAATGACCTTCGCGTCGTAGACGTAATAGGCATTGGTTTCCGCCGCCCACTTTCTGGGGTCGTCGGTCTTCTCGATGAAGCAGTCCTCCTCAGGAATATCGGAATACAGCGTCCAGTCGGCGCAGGAAGCGGGCGTGGCGATGCGGGCGAGAATATTGCCGGGGCCTTCCGCCGCGTTCCGGCAGTCATAGCGCCAGTCGCTGCCCTCCGGAACGGTGTACCACCTGACGAATCTGTCGAGAAAAGCGTCCAGCGACTCCTGTGTCGTTTCGTCCTCAAAGAACGACGTGTCCCCGGTATCCTGATCCGATGGGGAAACCGTCTGCCCTTCCTTATCACAGGACACAGCGAAAAACAGCATTGCGGCGGCTGTCAGCACGGCAATGCCACGGATCAATCCACGAAAAACCATTGTACTTCTCATCTGTCATCATCCTTACAGAAATTAATAAAAATGCGGCATTCATCAAAAAGAGAACACCGCATTGTTTTATTTGCTTTGTTTCTCCGACCTGACGCCTTCCGCAGGTCAGGATCCGTCATTTCCTCTTATTGGACTTCACTTCGTTGTACATCGGGGGCATATAACCCGTGGAACCTGCTCCGGGGAGCTCCTGCGCTCTTTTGCCCTTGAGCATACCCACGATGGTGCCCAGAATGCCGGCGACGTACGCCACGTCATCCACCCAGCCCACAACCGGAATCACATCGGGGAGCGCGTCAATAGGAGAAATGACCAGAACCGCCAGAATCACCATGAAAATAATCTTCCAGCCAATGCTGAATTTTTTCCGTCCTTCCGGATTGCCTGTAGTATTAGCTTGCTTGTCAAATTTTTCTTCCATTTTCTTCAGTCCTTTGAATGAGATTAGAGCAAGAAGCAGCTTTATGAACATAGCAAACTCAGCTCCTTTTTCGCGGAACCGCTTTCCGCCTTTTCTGATAATATTATCGCATAAAACTATGAAAATTTCAAGTGTTTTATGAATTACTTTAAATATTTTTTTAATTCAGTAAAAATTACGGCTAAATTGTTGAATAATCGGTCGAAATATGGTATGATTAACTTGATATATTGTGCGGAGGTATCGTCACATGATCAAAGCCATCAAGAATTTTTCCTCTAACATAACCAAAAGCTCCATGAGCGGAGCGGTCTGTATCGGCGGCTATATCGGCTGGTACCTGACCGTCAAATTCATCTGTGAAAAGAGCCTTGAGATTTACGGTACGTCGGCCTTTTACGACGTGACCAATATCATCTTCGGTATTTCTCTCACCGTCATGCTGGGCGTCATGCTCATGCTGATGTTCCATCTGGATTTTGAGGGACTGCTCGGCCACAGGTATTTCCGCGTCGTCCCCGCCGTCCTGATGGCGGAAAGCGGCATTGCCCTCGCCTTTACCAATGCCGATTCCTTCGGCGTGTATTCGGTCATTACCGGCATATGCGCTTCCTTCGGCGCGCAGGCGGTGTTCTCCCGCCTGCTGTCCATCAGGGTCAGCCACAGGCTTTTCGCCGTCGCGGTGGGAACGGCGGCCGGCGGCCTTGTCAGATACGCCGACCATGTGATCTACAGCTATATGGATATGACACGCGGCATATACGCGCTCGCCGTTCTCTCCGGGCTTCTCGCGCTGGCCACCGTGCGTTCCTCCGGCTTTTCCAGAGAGCAGATGCCCATCATCAGCTATTCCGAAGCGTCCCACAAAATCCTTCTCCGCAATATTCCCGGCGCGTTTCTGCTCCTCTTTCTGCTGTCCGCCGGCTATTACTTCTGTCTGGGCAGGATCTCCTCCCTGGGAATGGAAATGTATGTCCCGTTCTTCCGTATGTACGGCCTGTACACCTATATGTCCTATGTCGCGGCCGCGCTCATCATCGCCCTTCTCGTCAGATTCCACAACGTGACGCCGCTGTATGTCTACGGCGTGTGCTTCCTCGCCATTACGGGCATTATGCTCTTCCTCCCCTACTTCTCCCGCGCAGAGGAAACCGTCTTCCTGGTATGCAGCTTCGCGGGGCAGGCCTGCTTCGCGGTGTTCGTCTATATCTTCATCGTCACCTTCGCCATGGACCGGCAGCATCCCATGTTCTACGCCATATTCGGCTACGCCTGCGTCATTGCCGCCCGGCTCGCCGCGGATCTCTTCAATCACCTGCTGCCGGTAAACAGCGAAACGGCTGTCCTGTCGGTCATTGCCGTCCTGCTTGTGATCGGCGCGCCCGCCGCTTATTCGCAGCTCAGAAAATACGGGCTGACGCAGGAGAGCTTCGAGCATCACCGCGCGCTCAGGGAGCTGATTATCAGGAAGTCCGAGGAAATGCAGCTCAGCGACCGTGAAAAGTACATTCTGGAGCTGGTGGTTCTCGGAGGATACACGATGGAGCAGCTTCCCGACAAGATGATGCTCTCCCGCAACACGGTCCGCGCACAAAGCCGCAACCTTCTCCGGAAGCTGGACGTCGAGGAGCTTTCCGAACTGAGGGATCATTTTGACAGGCTGCTGGTCAGTGACGGGGAACAGGAAAAGGTCACCGCGCTGGTCGAGGATTGACCACTGAATCGGATGGTTGTCCGGGTTCTTATGAAGAAATTCATGAGAACCCGGTTTTTCTTCACCGAATGTGGAAAGAATGAACGTTTATTTGTCGCCTATCGACAAAAATCAGTGGCTTCATATGTTAAAGTTTACATATGTATTTTTTGTGAACGTGTTGACATATCAACAATTTTTCGCTATAATGGATGTAAATCCGGAATGATTCGTGATGTGCGGCCTTCCTGTCGCTGTGCATCAACGATTCACCGCACTTCATTTTTCTGTGTCAGCGGTGTCCCATGGTGTGAACAACACGCTGCGGGCGGCATCGGGAAAGGACGATTCTTGTTATGGAAAAACACAGATTTGAATTGTTTGACGTTTCGGTTTCGCTCATCTGCAAGAACCTGCAGAAGATTAAAACCGAAATTATGCACCGGTACGGACTGAAAAGTTCCCATGTGCTTTTCATGGTGCAGCTCGGAAGGTGTGCCGAAGGGCTGACCGCCTCGGAGCTTTCACAGGAAGGGCATATGGACAAGGCGCAGATCTCGCGCGTGGTGTCCGAGCTGACCGGCAAGGGCTTCATTACCCGCTGCTCCGCTTACGGGCAGAAATACAAGTACCGGCTCATTCTCACCGAAGCCGGCAGGAAGATCGCCGGGGAGCTTGACCGTCAGATCGAATCCGCGCTGGATTATGTCAGCGGCTCGATTCCGAAAGCGGATCTTGAGGTGTTCTACCGCACGTTGTTCACCATCAACGACAATCTCTTTTCCCTCAGCTCGGAACCGGAAGCGCTCGCTCCCGCGTCCGTCCATTGAATGTAATCGTTTGTTCTGTTTGTTTTGTTTGTTATTGGCTCAATAGATATGCATACCGTTAGGAGAGAATTATTATGTCAAAGATCAGAATCATCACCGACTCCGCCAGCGACATTTCCGAAAAGCACGAGAAAAAATACAATATCAAGGTGGTTCCCTTCAAGGTCGTCATCGGCGACAAGACCTACACCAGCCGCGTCGATTTCAGCAATGAGAAATTCTACAGCATGATGGAGGCCTACGACGGTCTGCCGCTGACCTCGCAATTCACCGCCTTTGAATTCCAGGAGGTCTACGAGGAAATGTACAGGGACGGGGTCACCGACGTCATCTGCGTGCTGATCAACGCCCAGGGCTCCGCCACCTACAACAATTCCATCATGGCGGCGGACAATTTCTATGAGGACAATCCCGAAGCGGTCGGCAAGATCCGCTTTATCTCCATCGACGGCAGAAGCTACACCGGTGCCTACGGCTACGCAGCCGTTGAAGCCGCCAAGATGGTGCAGCGGGGAGCCGATGTGGAGCAGGTGGTCGATTTCATCAACAACTGGGTGGAGAACTGCACCATCTTCTTTGCCCCCTATTCTCTCAAATACGCCAAGAAATCCGGCAGGATTCCCGCCGCTGCGGCATTCGTGGGCGACGCGCTGGGTCTCAAGCCCATTATGCGTATCTATGACCACGTCATCACCACGGAGGACAAGGTGCGCGGCGAAAAGCTGATTATTCCCACGATCGTCAAAAAGACCGCCGCTGAAATCGAGCCGCAGACCCCTTACTGCATTGCCTACGGCAACGACACCTCCGTCTGCGACGCACTCGCAAAGGCCATGTATGAAAAGCTGGGCTATCCGCCCGCGGGATTCTACCAGATCGGCGCGGCCATCGCGGTCAATGCCGGGCCAAAGGTCATCGGAACCATTTTCAAAAAGAAGAGATAACCGCTTTTTTATTGGTTATTATCATAAAAAGAAAAGACCTGCGCGCATTATTTTGCGAAGAACAGCGAATCTGCCGCTCCCTACTTGCAATTCAGGCGGGCAGGCTGTATAATATGATTGATCGCTAAGGCAAAGCCTCAGCCAATTAAGTTGAAAAGAGGAATTATGTTTATGAGCGAAGATGTTAAAGAAGTACAGACCGAAGCAAAGCAGGATATGCCCTTCACTCCCAACGAGGGTAAGAATCTTGTCATTACCACCGATGACGGCAGCTTTGAGCGTTATCCGGTAAAGACCCCCATCATCAAGAGCGGCGACGATCTGGTCGCGCTTCTGAACGAGCTGGTCAGGCCCTACCTTCAGGAGGGCGATATGATCTATATGAGCGAGAAGATTCTCGCCATCAGCCAGGGTCGCGCCTTCAAGATCGAGGACATCAAGCCCTCGCGTCTGGCCAGATTCCTCACCAAATTCGTCTATAAATCCCCCTAAGGCATCGGTCTGGGAATGCCCGAAACCATGGAGCTTGCGATCCGCTCGGTCGGCCGCCCCAAGATCATCTTTGCCGCCATTATTTCCGGCATATGCAAGCTCTTCGGCAAGCGCGGCGTTTTCTACAACATTCTCGGCCCCGCCGCCAGAGCGGTTGACGGCCCCTGCGACTGCACCATTCCGCCCTACAACGGCTACGCCAAGATGGCTCCCGACAAGCCGCATGAAGCCGCGAAGAAATTCACGGAGGCGATGGACGGCCATCAGGTTATCGTGGTGGACGCCAACGACATCGGCGTCAATATTCTCGGCAAGCCCTCGCAGGACGTTCCCGACGAATACTATTCCAGAATCTTCAAGGACAACCCCCTCGGACAGGGACATGAGCAGACCCCTCTCTGCATCGTGCGTAAAATCGGCTAATCACGATTGGCAGATCACGATCGGATTACTCATGCAAAAATAATGGCGGCGGTCATTTTCAGACTCTTGTGAGCGAAAATGACCGCCGCTTTTTCTGCTTCCAATCGACAATTGGAATGAAATTATTCCTGCGTTTCCTTCTCGTATGACACCTGAATCACGATCTCATTGTCGATGACGGTGACATTGTCAAATTTGACATTATGAATGATATCCCGGACGATACCCGCCGTCTTCTCCTTGAACCAGTCCTTGATGCTCTGCCACCAGCTCTTGTCCTGATCCTGGTTCTTATCGACCTCCAGACCGAGCTGCTTGATGGTGACTTCTGCGATCTTGTCATTGAATTCGGTGGTATCGTAGTAGATCATGCCGTTGTGAATCGATATATTGTCGCTCACGACCATCTTTCCGAAGTATTTGACCAGAATGTCGGACGGCAGACCGATGTTGCCGATGTACGCGCTCTCCAGTGAAATGACTATGTAGGGATCGTCATAGCTCAGCTTCGCGGAAGCCCTGACCGGCCATGTGAAGCCCTTGTACCTCAGGCGGCAGTAGATGGTCGCCTTGTCGTTGGCAACGACCGAGAAAAGGTCATCAATTTCAACGCCGTAAGACGAGGTCTTTTCGGCGGACTTTTCCACGAGCGTGCGGAGGAAAAGATTCACCTCGTCGGAATTGAAGGTAATGCGCTTATCCGAAACCAGTTCGAGCGCGGAATCAATGATGACGTCGGACATTTCCGACTTGACTTCCGGCGCCTTGGGCATTTCGTCCCTCGTGCCGAGGAACAGCAGCACTCCCGCGCCAATCACCGAAACCACCAGAAGGAATATGATCAGCGCGCCCAATGCCCCCAGCACCCGCCGGACGACGCTCTTCTTTTTCGGCTTGTCGGACTCCGGGGAACCGGATTGGCTGCTCGGCACGTTCGATTTGGCTGATTTCTGGATCGCGCCACCCTTTTCCTGCGGTATGGACTTCCCGCTCTTTTGCCGCGTGGAGCTTCCGCCCGACGGTGCGCCTTCCGGATCAACGTGTTCTCCGTCAGCGGTGCTTCCTCCCAGAGGGATGGCCAAGGTTTTTTCTTCTTCCATTTTTCATTTCTCCTTCTTAAACAGAATCATAAAGAATATTGCATCTGCCGTCGGCAAAATCATTTGCCCGTGCAAATAAACGCGCTTATTTTTTCAGTTCAAGGATGGTGACGCCGGTTTCGCCCTCGCCGTAAACGCCCAGCCGGAAGGACTTGATGTTCGGGTGCTTCTTGAAATGCTGGTGAAGTCCCGCCCGCAGCGCGCCGGTGCCTTTGCCGTGAATGACCCTGATTTCGCCCAGCTTCATTACAACGGCGTGGTCGATCACGCGGTCGACCTCCAGAATGCCTTCCTCCACCGTGCAGCCTCTCACGTCCACCTCGGTCTGGACCTTTTTGGTGTCAATCGAATGGGTGGTGCCGCTCTTTCGCGGCGGCTTCTGTCCGTTGAGCGTCACATTGCTCTCCTCCACCAGCCGCAGATCGCCTATCTTCACGCGGGACTTGATGATGCCCATCTGCACCTCGACATTGCCCGATTTATCCGGCAGCCGCGTCACCGTGCCGCGTTCGTTCAGCCCGAATACCTCCACCGTGTCGCCGATTTTCAGGGCGCGCGGAAGCACGTAGCCTTCGTTGGAGCGGGTTTCGACGGGATTGACCGAATCCTCGATGCGGCGCAGCCTTGCCCGCAGACTCGCCTTCGCGTCGCCGTTGAGCGCGGCGATTTTGGCCGATTCATAATCCTTTCGCAGCCGGTCGATCTCCTTGAGAAGCTCGTCCGCTTCTCCTCTTGCCCGCGAAACGATTCCCTCGGCTTCGCGGCGCGCGTTTTCGATCTCCCTGCGCTTTTCCGCCTCCAGCTTCCGTTCCTTCTCCGCCATTTCGTTCTTCATGGCTTCCGCTTCGGCGCGGGCTTTTTCCGCTTCGGCGAGCTTGCGCTCCATCTCCTGCCGCGAGCTGTCAAGCTGCGCGACCACGTCCTCCATGCGGACATTCTCGCCTGAAACCAGCGTCTGCGCCCGCTCCACCACTTCCTCCGGCATTCCCAGATGAGCGCAGATGGCGAAGGCATTGGAACGTCCGGGCAGACCGATCAGCAGCTTATAGGTGGGACGCAGGGTTTCCACGTCAAATTCGCAGCTGCCGTTCTCCACGCCGGGCGTAGTGAGCGCGTAGCTTTTCAGCTCGGCATAATGGGTCGTCGCGGCGATTTTCGCGCCCTTTGCGCGAAGCTGCTCGATAATGGATTCCGCCAGAGCCGCGCCCTCAATGGGGTCGGTTCCCGCGCCAAGCTCATCGAGAAGCACCAGCGAACGCCCGCCTGCCTGCCCGATGATGCGGATAATATTGGTCATATGCGCCGAAAAGGTGGAAAGCGACTGCTCAATCGACTGTTCGTCACCGATGTCGGCGAGAATATTGTCAAAGACAGAAATGCGGCTGTTGGTGCCGGCGGGAATCATCAGTCCGCACATGGTCATCGCGGTCAGAAGCCCCAGCGTCTTGAGGGTGACTGTCTTGCCGCCTGTGTTGGGGCCGGTGATCATCAGGGTGTCAAATTCACCGCCCAGACGGATGTCCGAGGGGACGACCTTCTTCCTGTGAATCAGCGGATGACGCGCCTTCTTGAGGTCGATCACGCCGTCCGCCGTCACCGTCGGGAGCGAACAGTCCAGATCATAGGCAAGATTCGCCTTGGCAAAGAGAAGATCCAGCGCGATCAGATTGTGATAGCTCGCAATCAGCATATCGGCGTTCTCGCCGCATTCGCCGGAAAGCGCGGTAAGTATGCGTTCTATTTCCTCCTGCTCCCTGCCTTTGAGGAGCTTGATGTCGTTGTTGGTTTCCACCACCGCCATCGGCTCGATAAATACCGTTGCGCCGGAGGACGACGTGTCGTGCACCAGACCGGCCACCTGCCCGCGGAATTCCGCCTTCACCGGCACCACAAAGCGTCCGTCGCGCATGGTGACCAGCGCTTCCTGCAGGTATTTCTGATAGGTCGCCGAACGGATCAGCTTGTCGAGCTGTTCGCGCACGCGGCTCTCCGCGCCCCTGATCCTGCGGCGTATGTCGTAAAGCTCTGCCGACGCGCGGTCATTCATCTCGTCGGGGCTGTCGATGGAGGTAATGATCTTTTCCTCCAGCCGGTTGTTGGAAACAAGCGTCATGAAAAGCCCGTCCAGCGAGGTGGCAACGCCTTCGCAATGGCTGCGCCAGTCCCGCAGCGTCCGTATGGTCCGCATGACCGAAGCGACGCGCAGCAGCTCTCCCATCGAAAGCACCGCGCCGGACTGCGCCCTTCTCAGGGCATTGGATATATTCGGCGCGCCGGCAAATCCCGGTGTGCCGAACCGGCCCGCCAGCATATACGCGTCGGAGGTCTGCGTCAGCATCTCCTGCACCCTGTTCAGGTCGGTCTGCGGCTGAATTCTGAGTGCATCGTCGGCGGCGTCGGCGCAGGAGCATTTCGCCGCCAGCATTTCAAGCACCTTACCGAGTTCCAGCACTCTGTAATCTTTGTTATTGTCCATTGTATCTCCGTTATTTCAGATTATGTATAAATTCTTCACTTTTCGCGGTCAGCTCCACCCATGCCGGACGGAATCCGCTTCTCAGCGCGTTCCGCACCGACCTGACATTCGACCACGCCGCGCAGTAGAACGGCACCTTGCCAAGATTAAATATTTCGAGCGCGAGTCGTGAAGTCATTGCCGAAGCAATGCCGCGCCGACGGTATTCCGGCAGCACATCCACGCCTATCTGCCACATTGTTTCGCAGTCGGCGGACGCGCCCGCCAGTCCCGCAAGCCTGTCGCCGTCGAAGGCACCCACGGCGATCACGTCCCGTTCGGGGTGATCCGCGCACAGGGCATTGCCGAATGCCGGAAGATAATACCGCTCAAATTCCGACTTACCCATCACGCGCAGCTTCAGACCGCATCCGACGGAAACCGGCAGCTCCGGCACAGGCAGGAAGTACTCCGCCATGAAGCACACCCTGTGTCCGAATCCGCGCAGCGCGCTTTCAAGCTCATGAAGGGAGGGCGTTTCAAAGCTCCGCACCGCGCCGTGCCGGTTGATGTATTCCCTGACAAAGGGGGCAAATTCCGCGCTCACCGACGCCACGACATTGTCGCCGTAGGAAACGAGCTGGCAGAAAAAGGGCAGCTCCAGATATTTCCGCGCGGACGCGGACGGCTGAGAAATCACCGTCACATTCTCCCCGGAAACAAAGTCCTCCGGCCGGCAGTTCAGATCCGCCGCCGACTGTTCCATCGCCACGCGAAGGATTTTTTCATATGTCATCTCTGATAATTCCATTTTCCTTTTTGATTGTGATTCTGTATATATTCTACATCATTGTTTTCAAAAATTCAAGAGTGGTAAGACTCTTTTCTATTTTGGATAAAGCGAACGCCTCCGCCGCGCCGGAAAACTGCTTCAGGCTCTCCCCGCTGAGCGAGAAGGCGAAGAGCTTCCTCTGTTCGGCGTAGATGGAATGGCGCAGGGCGGTCATCGCGCCCCGTCCCAGCGTCAGGGCGTATTCTCCCGCCGGCCGGCCGCAGCTTCCGCAGCGGATCGTCCCGGAATCCGGCATGAAGAACATCGTGTTATGCTCATAATTCCCGCATTCGCGGCACATCACCAGATCCGGCATATACCCCGCGAGGCTGAGCATCCGCATTTCGGCGGCAGCCTTCACCAGCAGCGGCGGACGGGTGTTTTCCGAAAGATACCAGAGCGCGGCGCGCATGAGACGGAGATAGTCCTCCGCCGGCTGCTCCTCCGGCACAAGCTCCATCGTGAGCTGACAGAGATATTGCGCCACCGACAGTCTGAAAATGTCCTCCCGCAGCCCGGTGTAGAGTTCCTCGTACTGCGACTCGTCGATCATGTAAATATCCCGGCGGCGGAACAGCTCAAAGCTGCCGTAGACAAATTGTGCCGTCGCCGTGGAATTTTTGTTCTTCATGTTTTTCGCGCCCTTGGCAAACGCGCTGATCACACCGTGATCTCCGGTCAGGATCGTGCAGAACCTGTCGCTTTCACCCGACTGGCTGACCTTCAGCACTATCCCCGAAACCGCCAGATTCATGTACCTCGCCTCCGGTTTCCTCCGCGGCGGCGGCATTCTCCGCCTGCGGACGCCTGACGTATCCCTGTTCGTAAATGTCAATGCCCCGGCTGAGAAGATAATAATCAACTCTGCCTGTTTCGATAAATTTCTCCCACGCTTCTCTGCTGTCCATATTTCATTGTCACCCGATTTTTCATCATTCTGTCTGTGAAGCGGTCAAGACAAATCGCCGCTCAGTACTATCATTGACAGAATATGACGAATCATCAGGCGGCGCCAGCAAAGTTTACAAAAATTTATTGAAATTTTAATAAGGTGACAGGCTTATTTGTTTTCGACATAGCCGAAACGCTTCAGGCTGCCCGCTTTATTGCGCCAGTCGGGTGTGACCTTGACCCACAGCTTGAGATTGACCCGGATTGTCAGAAAT
Source organism: uncultured Ruminococcus sp. (assembly GCA_902803035.1). Classification (GTDB taxonomy): domain Bacteria; phylum Bacillota; class Clostridia; order Oscillospirales; family Acutalibacteraceae; genus RUG762. Next base: position 10,150 of record CADCON010000068.1, on the reverse strand, counting down.
TTCTCAAGATCGGCGCGGGCGCAGCTGCCGATTTTTTTAAGCATCGCGCCGCCCTTGCCGATGATGATTCCCTTGTGCGAATCCTTCTCGCAGTAGATGGTCGCTTCAATGTCCATGATGCCGCCGTCCTCGCGCTCGCGCATCTTCTCGATCTCCACCGCCGTGCCGTGCGGAACCTCGTCGCTGAGCAGCCGGAGCATTTTCTCCCGGATAATTTCAGCGGCAATCACCCTTTCCGGCTGGTCGGTCAGCGTGTCGTCATCAAAGAAATGGGGACCTTCCTCCGCCATTTCGCAGAGCTTCTTCACAAGCTCCCCGATTCCGTCGCCGTCCTGTACGCTGACGGGAATGATCCCGGCAAAATCATAAAGCTCCGAAAACTGCGCGATCCGCTCCAGCAGCTTTGATTTGTCCGGCAGTCTGTCGATTTTATTAATGGCCAGAATCGCAGGCATTCCCAGCTTGCGGAAACGCTCCATCAATTCCAGCTCCGCCTCGTGCAGCTTCCCGCTTTCCTCCACCACCATCAGGCATAGATCGACATCGCCAATGCTGTCCACGATGGTCTTGACCATGTAGTCGCCGAGCTTGTTCCTCGGCTTGTGCATTCCCGGCGTATCCGTGAAGACAAGCTGCGTTTCGCCGTTTTCGCCCGCGTTCATCACGCCCATGATCTTGCTGCGCGTAGTCTGGGGCTTCGCGGACACTATGGCGATCTTCTCCCCCAGCAGGCGGTTGAGAAGCGAGGACTTGCCCACATTCGGCTTGCCGACAATGGCGACAAAGGCGGATTTTGTCGTGATCTGCTTTTCCAAATCATCATCTCCGTATCGGATTTTTAATTTCACGGATATTATAGCACACATCTTCCCCGATGAAAAGATTTTTCTACAACTTTATCTTTTTTTTAAGAATTGCGGCTTAACACAAAATTCATAAATTTCTTCCCCGTCGGCATTGATAATCGCCTGAAAATCCTTTATAATTAAAAAAAAGAATGACAAAGAAAAGGAGCAGTTACAATGAATTATTCTTACACACCCAAAGGAGTCTGTCCTGTGAGGATCGATTTTGACATTGACGGCGACGTCATCACCAATATCGTCTTCACCGGCGGCTGCAACGGCAATCTCAAGGCAATCTCCAAGCTGGTCAGCGGCTGGACTGTGGATCAGATCGAGAATGCCCTCAGCGGCAACACCTGCGGCAGAAAGCCCACCTCCTGCGCGGATCAGCTTGCCAGAGCCGTCCGTCAGGCATACAATGACACCCACAAGGCGTAAATACTCATTCGGAATGAAAAGACACATGGAAGGAAGAAGGCTGTCTTCCCGCCATGTGTCTTTTTTCATTGAGAACCAGTCTGCTTAAATTGGAAAATGTTATCAGATATCCCGGAACATTTCCAGCCCGGAAGACCGGAGAAGGAACCGGAAAAAACGAAGCGAAAGCACCGGCGCGATTCTGTAGCTCGCCGACATGAAATGCGCGTCCAGTCCGAACACAATCCTGCTCCTGCCGGCATTGGCCCTGCGAAGCAGTATGCGGGCCGCTTTGTCAGCCGGCATACTGAAAAAACGCACCAGCGGGCTGACCTGCCGCGCCTGCCCGTCCATGATGTCCGTGCGGATGAATCCGGGACACACCGCCGGAAGGTAGATCCTGCCGCGGTATTCCTCCCTGAGGGCTTCGGTAAACGCCCGCACCGCCGACTTCGCGGCTGAATAGAGCGACGTTCCCGCCAGCGGACAGAGCGCGTCCGCACTGGCGATGTTGATGATGGAAGCCCCCTCGCGCCCGGCGAAAAGCGCGACGAATTCCTCCGACGCGCATATGACGGATTGCAGATCAAGCGAAAGGCAGCGTTCCGTTTCGTCGTGCGAATACAGCCCGAAACGGGCAAAGCGCGGAAGCATTCCGGCGTTATTGATGAGGATATCCGCCGGGAATTCCCCCGAACGCACCATTCCGGCAAGCTGCCGCCAGCTTTCTTCACGCGATACGTTGAGAAGGATATATGCAAACCTGCCGCCAAGCTCGCCCAATTCCGATTGTAGGGACATGAGCTTTTGCTCATTGCGCGCGACGCCGAGAACGCGGCAGCCGTATTTCCTGATCAGCCGGAGCGTCAGTTCCCTTCCTAGACCGCCCGACGCGCCGGTCACGATGACATTTTTTCCTTCTAACCCAAATTTTTTCCTGAAGCGCACTCTGATCATGTCCTCTCCAAGCATTCATACTATTTGTTAGAAACCAAACTTTTTAATTGACATTCTATTATATTAATTGTATAATAGTGTTAAATAAATATGAATTATTGAAGAGGTGTTTCACTGTGTTGAAAAAATCGTTGGCACTACTTATGGCAGTCTGTATGCTGGCAATCGCCCTGACTTCCTGTTTTGCCCAAAAACCTGAGGAAAAGGTCTTTGATGACAATTACCGGAATTTTTACGAGATTTACGTGCGTGCCTTCAGCGATTCCAATAACGACGGTATCGGCGACCTTCAGGGCGTCCTGTCCAAAATCGATTACCTGAAGGCGGCAGAAGGACAGGATGATTCGCGCTCCCTCGGCATTGACGCCGTATGGTTCATGCCGATTTTCCCCTCCCCGTCCGATCATAAGTACGACGTCACCGATTACTACGGCATCGATCCGAGCTATGGCACCATGGAGGATTTCGAGGAGCTGCTGAGTAAATTCCACGCGCGTGGGATTCACCTGATACTGGATCTCGTGCTGAATCACACTTCCCAGCTTCATCCGTGGTTTCTTCAGGCGTGTGAAGCCGTCAACAAGGGTGATCTTGAAAATAAATACGTGACCTATTACAATTTCACCACCGAACCGGGGGAACCCGACGAAAACGGCTACTACAAAGGCTACAATCCTGTTCCGGGCAATGAAGAAGGGTATTATTACGAATCCCGCTTCTCCCCTGATATGCCCGATCTCAACCTTGACAATCCCGATGTGTGGGACGAGATCAGGAGCATTATCAAATTCTGGCTTGACAAGGGCGTGGACGGCTTCCGTCTTGACGCCTGCACCAGCTATTACACGGAATCCATGCAGAACAGCATTGACGCCCTCGCCAAAATCGTCGAATACGGCAAATCAGTCAAATCTGACTGCTATTTTGTGGCGGAGGTATGGGACAGCGCGTGGACCATTGCCCAGTATTACAGAAGCGGTGTGGACAGCATCTTCAATTTCGACTGCTCCTACACAGGACCATACGCCGGCTTGTATCACAATATTGAGAAGGGTTACGGCACAAAGGTCGGCAAGGTGCTGGAAAACTTCAATGTTGAGATCCGCAACAAGAATATCAATGCCATCGACGCGCCCTTCCTCTCAAATCACGACACCCCCCGCAGTGGAACATACCTGACCGGCTCAGCGGACCGCAAGCTCGCCGCCAGCCTTTATATGCTGCTTCCCGGCAATCCCTTCATCTACTACGGTGAGGAAATCGGCATGGTCGGCGGCTGGGACAATGACCCCAACAAACGGCTTCCCCTCAAATGGTCTGCCGATGAAAGCGGTATCCGTATGCTGCCAGCCAAGGGAGGCAGAAACAGTGACGTCCCGTATTATGGCATTTATGACCAGCTCAACCATGAAAGCTCGCTCGTCAACCATTACCGCAAGCTCATCAAGCTCAAGAAAATGAATCCTGAGATCCAGAGAGCGCAAGTGGTTTCCGACAGCGACCTGAAAATGCGGAATGTCGCGTCTTACACCTGTTCCTATGACAATTCGTCCGTGATGGTACTGACCAACGTCACCCCCACACCGAAGACTATCGACATCAATGCGGCGGGATACGGCGATTACAGCGAGCTCAGCGGATTTGTCACCGCCGGCGATTACATTGAATATGAATCATTCAAGGCCTACATTAAGAATTATGAGTATAATGTGCCTGAGCTGATCCCTCACGCCGCCCCGGTCGTATATGTCAACGGCGTGTTGACCATTCCTCCAAGAGGATCCGTCGTGCTACGCAATCCGGGCAAGGTCAATTCGACATTCGTGACCACTACTACCACCGCTCCGCCTGTGGTCACCCCCACCGACATTGTAACACCTTCTGACGCCGGATAAGAATCCCTTTCCGAAGCGTCAGACAGCGGAGAATAAGCCCTTCTGCATTCAATCATTGCCCGCAGGTTCGTTTTCCCAAAGGAACGGCCTGCGGGTTATTTATGTATTTCCACGCCCTCAGCAGACAGAATTATGTGTAACGCGGCGTTCCGGACGCCTGGCAACGCGATGCTGTCCACTCTTCGATTTTCCGCGGGGCGACGTGTTATCGTGATAAATAATCACTCCCGCCACGGTCAGAATGAGGAAAAATCCGGTGGCGAGCGAAATGTACCCGCTGAAAAGCTCCACAATCAAGCCGATGATGAAGAGAATTCCAATCAATACGGCTGCCGTCAGTACGATTCGCAAGACAAATAGCAGCAATTCTTCGATAAGCATGGCAAATTCGTTTCTCTCGTTTTTCATTTCTGAGACCGCCTTTCATTCTCTATTGTGCGACAATCTTTGATTTCGTCCTTGATCAATCAATGGAAATAGACTTCTGATCCAGCTTCTGCGCCTTTCTTCTGTCGCATTTCTGCTAATCACGTTGTTATTCTAGCATATGATTCTGAATTTGTCAAGTACTTTTTCTCATTTCTGAGATTAATTCCGAATTCTATCATTATCCGGAGAATATCTTGAAAAAAACACGAAAAGAATCTCAAAATAGTGTTGCAATTCTGAGAATATAATGCTATACTATTATCGGATGGTTGAAGCCTGCTTTGTCTGGCATTATACTTTTTGCGACTTTTATGTAAAGGACGGGTCATCAATGAATATAAATGAAAAAATCAAACAGCGCAGGAACCAACTTGGTCTTAGCGTTGAAGAAGTGGCGGAATCCCTCAACATTTCACGCGCCACCTTGTACAGGTACGAGAGCGGCCAGATCGAAAAAATGCCGGTCACGGTCATTGAACCGCTCGCCGACATTCTGGATATCTCTCCCTCCGAGCTTCTCGGTTGGGACGAATCCTGCGAGGTCAGCGGCCGGCGCATTCCGCTGGTTGGCACCATCGCCTGCGGCTCTCCCATTATGGCGGAAGAAAATATCGAGGATTTCATCGCCGCCCCTCTCGGCTGTGACGCGGACTTCGCCCTCCGTTGCAAGGGCGACAGCATGATCAGGGCGAGAATCTGCGACGGAGACATCGTTTTCATTCACGCTCAGTCCGATTGTGGTAATGGCGAGATTGCAGCAGTTCTCATCGGCGATGAGGCGACGCTGAAGCGTGTCTACAAGCAGCAGGATTCTATCACCCTTATGCCCGAAAACAGCGAATACGCTCCCCTCGTTTTCCGCAGGGATGAGTTGAACGAAATCAGGATTCTCGGTAAGGCTGTCGGTTTCATCAGCTATTTATAAGCATATTTCACATCATGTGCAGAAAAAGAACGCAGATCTCAGGACTTCTGAAGCCTTGAGGCCTGCGTTCTTGTTTTTCATGATCAGTTAACCGGCAACGCACATTTTGGAAACCGTGTTATCGTCCATGTTGTGCCTGACGGATTTATCCACGGCGCGGATCAGGAAATAATACTCCTGCCCGCTCTCCAGACCGCTGATTTCCGCTTGATAGGGAAAAGCGTCCGCCACGCCCTTGGCGTAATCCTCCGTCACTTCGGGCGTCAGAAGCACTCTTTCCGCCTCCTCCAGATTCGGATCGGCGGCAAAATCGAAGGGCTTCTTCTGGTAATACAGCACATAACAGACGCCGGTCTTGTCCATGGCGATATCCCAGAAGACCTCCGCCCCGCCTTCCCTGGGAAGCACTTCGCCGATTCCCTCCCGCGGCGCCGGCTCATGCGGCGGCCATTCGGTCGAATCATTGTAGACGCTGCTCCAGACCGGCGCGGTTTCGTCGTCCTGTGTGCGGTTGATCATCACATAATCATTGAGCGTGGTGAGCTGTCCGTTGGTGATGTAATGAGAGACTCCCGCGATATCCTCGGCTTCCTGAATGTCCTTATTCAGAATGTCAAGTCCCTTTTTCGACTTGCCGGTAAGCGTGTCGGAAAGCCCGAATTCCTCCGGGCCTTCGGCGTAGCCGAGCGACAGCACCGTGAATCCGTCCTCTCTGCCGGCTTCCACAGACAGCATCTGCGCCTGTACATTTCTGTTGTCGGCAAAGAATCCCTCATTGTAGAGCGCGGCGGAGCTGGAATCCAGCATATAGCTTTCGAAGAAGACATAATCCACATTGGCGCGGGTGGAATACTGATAATGCTCAAGATGATGGTTGAAGAAAAAAAGTCCCCTGTTCTGACAAATCAGCTTGTCCGGATAATTCTGCCTGATTCGCTCCATGAATGACGCCGCTCCGACCGCTGTCCATTCAAAGCGCGTTCTGGCGGGATTGTCATCGGTAGTATAGGCATTCGGTGCGCAGGTGTCCACAGTGTCAAGGAAAAGACCGTCGCAGCCCAGTCCCCTGCCGTAGTCGGTCGTGAGGATTTCCCTGATGCCGGGGACATTGTCCTCGCCGTCGATCTGCATATTGTCCAGCACCTCATACCAGGCGGGGTCGCCGATATTGGTGTAGGCACAGAGGAAATTGGGATTGAAATCCGGCTTTCCGTCGCGGTCGTTGTCATCGAGATAATACGACGCAAAGCCGGTGCCGCCGGACGATGATACGCCCTCCGCATTCGCCGCCGCGAGCGACGTTTCCCCCTCCGCGCGCGGATCCACCCTCGGCCCGCTTCCGTCGCCCTTGAAGCGCGGATCCTCCGCCATTTCATCTGGCGTCATGCCCGCCGTGCGGAGGTCTTCGCCCACCGCTATGTAGCCCAGCACCTTGGTGCCGCCGGATTGGATTCTCTCCACCTGCTCGCGGGTCAGGTTTCCCTGTCTGGGGTGCAGAATGACAATGTCATATTTCATGGCATTCATGACCACTGCTTTATTGACTTTGCCGTAATAAACCATATAGGTCGGTTTTTCAAAGACCGGGATTTCCAGTTTCTTCCTGTCCGAATCATTATCTCCGCACGAACTAAGAAATGACAGCATTAATATCACCGCCATCAGCATGGCTGTTTTTTTCATTATTCATCACCACTTAAGCAAAAATACCCGGCTTACCGCTTTATTCTGTGAGTGAATAACCAGAAAAGAAGGGATAAACCGGGTTGCATTATTTTGAAAGAATTGAAATCAATTAGCAAGAAGCGCGCGGTCATTGGCGAATTCCGAACCGCTGAGCTTGGAGAATTCCTCCAGCAGCTCTTCGACGGTGAGGTTTTTCTTTTCCTCGCCGCTGACGTCCAGAATGATCCTGCCCTCGTTCATCATGATCAGACGGTTGCCGTGGGCAATGGCGTCGCGCATATTGTGGGTCACCATCAGCGCGGTGAGATGGTTTTCCTCAATGAAGCGGTCGGAAAGCTCCAGCACGTTTCGCGCGGTCTTGGGGTCAAGCGCCGCCGTGTGCTCGTCCAGAAGCAGCAGCTTCGGATCATTCATGACCGCCATCAGCAGGGTGACCGCCTGACGCTGTCCTCCCGAAAGCAGTCCCACCTTGGTAGTAAGGCGTTCCTCCAGACCCAGATCCAGCTTGGCAAGCATTTCCCTGAACTCCCTGCGCTCCTTCGCCGAAATGGCCCAGCTCAGCCCCCTGAATCTGCCGCGCCGGTTGGCGATGGCGAGGTTTTCTTCCAGCCACATATCCGCGGCGGTGCCCATTCTCGGATCCTGAAAGACCCTGCCGATGTACTTCGCGCGTCTGTGCTCCGACAGCTTGGTCACGTCGATGCCGTCAATGGTTATGGTGCCACGGTCCACGGGATAGACGCCTGCTATCATATTGAGCATGGTGGATTTTCCCGCGCCATTGCCGCCGATGACAGTGACAAAATCGCCGTCGTTGAGGGTCAGGTCAATGCCCTGCAGCGCTTTCTTCTCATTGACCGATCCGGGGTTGAAGGTTTTATACAGTCCCTTGACTTCAAGCATTCTCCACGACCTCCTCTTCTTCAGGTGCGCCATTACCGTCAATGCCGGTCTTTTTGCCGCCGAATTTCTGTGTGAGCTGTGCCTTCCAGTAGGGAATGCCCAGGAAGATGCCGACCACGATTGCGGTAAAGAGCTTGAGATCGTTGGCCTTCATGCCGAAGTTGAGCACCAGCGTGATCACCACATAATACACAATGCCGCCCACAATGGTGGCAACCAATCTCAGGGCGAAATTATGGAAGATTTTGCCGAGAAGCACTTCGCCGATAATGACGGCGGCCAGACCGATGACGATCGCGCCCCTGCCCATGTTGACGTCGCAGAAGCCCTGGTACTGCGCCAGAATGCCGCCCGACATGGCGACAATGCCATTGGACAGCACGATGCCGATGATCTTGTTGTTGTCGGTGTTGATGCCGTTGGCGCGCGCCATGGCGAGATTGCTGCCGGTCACGCGGAGCGCGTGGCCTCTCTCGGTGCCAAAAAACCAGTACAGCGCCCCGATCAGCACTCCCGAAACCAAAAGGCAGATAAGCAGCGACTGGTTGCAGAAGCGGGTCAGCATATACAGGACTTCGTTGTCCTTGCTGACGTCAACGGGCAGCAGGGTCTTGGTGACATTTCGCAGCGTAATGGGGTATTTGTAATTCATGTAGGAAAGCGGCAGGTTGGCCATATCTCCCTGAATGCGGAGATTGATGGAATACAGGCTGAGCTGGGTCAGAATGCCCGCGAGAATGGCGGGAATGCCGAATTTCGTGTGAAAAACACCTGTGGCAAGTCCCGCCAGACAGCCCGCGAGAAAGGCGCAGAACATGGCGAAGTAGAGATTCTGCCCCGACGTCACCATCACGACCAGCACCGCGCCGCCTGTGGCAAAGGAGCCGTCCACCGTCAGGTCGGCGACATCGAGAATTTTGAACGTGATATACACGCCTATCGCCATAATGCCCCAGATAATGCCCTGGGTAATGGCGCCCGGCATGGCGTTCATAAACGGCATGAAGCATTCTCCTTTCTAAGAATCAATTGATCAAAATAGCAAAATATCAAAATCGGCGATAAGGCACAATAACGCGCCTTACCGCTGATTTGAATGTCAGAATTTACAGTTTATTAATTGACGATTGTTCAACACTTACAATCAACCCTCGATGGCAACATATTTGGAGGGAACGGTGATGTTGAATTTCTCGCAGCGGTCTGCCATATACTTGTAAACCGGGGCGTTGTCGTACTGGATTTCCATCTCGGCGGGATCCGCGCCGTTGACAAGAATTTCGTACGCCATCAGACCGGTCGCGTAACCGATGTTGTCATAGCTGATGGAAAGGGTGGCAATGCCGCAGCCCTTGCAGATGCCCTCTTCGCCGGCGATGATGGGCTTGTTCTTCTCGGAGACGATATTGTTGATCAACTCCGCGTTGTTGGCGCACTGGTTATCAGTGGGGACGTAGATCGCGTCGACCTCTGCGCACGCCTTCTCGACGACCTGCGCAATGTCGTTGGAATCGGCAAAGGTGTACTCGGTCACCTCAATGCCCGCCTTGGTCAGCTCCTTGGTGACAACCTCCGCCTGATATTTGGAGTTCGCCTCGTTGGAGCAGTAGAGAATACCGACCTTCTTTGCGTCAGGAAGAAGCTCCGTGAACATCGCCGCCTGCTGATCGAGCGGAGCGAGGTCAGATGTGCCGGACACATTGACGCCCGTCTTGCCGGAGAAATTATCGATGCCGAGAGCCACGCCGTATTCGGTGACAGAAGTGCCAAGGATCGGGATATCAACGGTGGCCGAAACGGCTGCCTGCACCGCGGGCGTCGCGTTTGCCATGATCAGATCGACGTCGGAAGCCACAAACTGGTTCACAATGGTGGTGCAGTTGGCAGGCTCGCCGGAAGCGTTCTGCTCGTCAAACTTGACCTTGTCGCCCAGCTTCTCGGTGAGCGCCCTCTTGAAGCCTTCTGTCGCGGCGTCAAGCGCGGGGTGCTGCACGAGCTGGCAGATGCCGACGGTGTAGACCTTGTCTTCCTTCTTGCCGTCCGTGCTGGCGGAATTGGTGTTGTCACAGCCGGTGACGGCCATGAGCGATGTT
>CADCON010000067.1 GCA_902803035.1 uncultured Ruminococcus sp. | reverse complement strand
CCGCCGCCCAGAATGCTCCATACGTGCTGCTTTTCATTGACGGCCTTATCGAGAACAGCCATCGGATCGGCGGAAAAGAAGCCCTTGATGTAATCCAGCGCGAAGGTCAGGACATTGGGACCCGCCGGAGCCTTGGGCGGAACATTGTTGTAGCCCTGCGGATTCTGACCGGGCTGACTGTAATTGTAGCCCTGTTGATTCTGACCGGGCTGACCGTAATTGTAGCCCTGTTGATTCTGACCGGGCTGACCGTAATTGTAGCCCTGTTGATTCTGACCGGGTTGGTCACCCTTGTTAAGATTGACGCCGTTGTATTGATTATTCATAATGATACCTCCGATGATACTGATGAATTGTCACGCAAAAGAATATCCATTCTTTCAACAGATGACAACTGACTAAAAAATTATACACCCGTTTGTCTGTTTTGTCAACTGCCCATCGGCTCGTCAAGAATCCACGGCAGAGAAAATCCGTCACGTCGATGATATAATACGTTTTTGTCTGCGAATCAGGAATATAGTCCTCCCCATAAAAACACAAGCAGTCCGATGCCGCACATTCAGACTGCTTGATAATAACAAATTACTGATCCGCGTTTTTCTGCGCCTTGATGACCTTCAGACGGCTGAATTCCTCTCTGTCCTTCTCGTCGAGCGCGTCAGTGATGAATTTGACCGTCGTTTCAAACTTGGGAATCATGATATTCTTGAGGGCGTTGGCGCGCTTCTGGGTCTTTTTGATCGCGTCGGCAAGGCGATAGACGCAATTCTCCACCTCCGCCAGCACAGCGGTCAGCCGCTTGACCTCCTGGAATTTCAGATAGGCGCGGTCGATCATGGAATTCGACGTGTACATACCGAAGGGAATGGTCAGCGGACGTTCCTCCAACCGCACGGTGGGAATCTCGACACCCATGACCGAGCGGTAATCGATGGTCAGTCCGTCGTCCACCGGCACCGCCTCCGCCAGCGGTTCGCACAGCCCGAATACGATGTTCGCCCTTTGCAGCGCGATGTACGCTTCGGAGTAATTCGTGTCGATCTCGCTCTGAATAGTCGCCGCGCGATCCATCATGGTCATCATTTCGCGCACCAGAATGTTGCGCTTGCGGTCGAGCAGGTCATAGCCCACTCGCGCCAGCTCCAATGATTTTTTGGTCGCTATTAAATTGCCCTTCGTGGGGACTGTATTCACAGCCACATGACCTCACTCCTTTCACTTGATTAAAAATCCTTGCGGCGTTGTTTTCTTATTCCGCGGTCGCCGGATGGTAAAACTTCTCCAGCGTTTCGTTGTCCACTCTGTCCAGCTCTTCCCGCGGCAGCTCGCTCAGCAGCTCCCAGCCAATCGTAAGACTCTGCTCCATCGAACGCGCTTCGCTCTCGCTCTGCCGGATAAATATATTCTCGAACTTCTTGCCGAATTCGAGCAGCTTCTTGTCGCTGTCCGAAAGCTCCTCCTCGCCGATAACCGAGGCAAGTGAACGCGCGTCCTGCACCTTCGCGTAGGAGGCGAAAAGCTGGTTGGCAAGCGCAGCGTGATCCGCTCTCGTAAAGCCCTCGCCGATGCCGTCCTTCATCAGACGCGACAGCGACGGCAGAATCGACACAGGCGGGTAAATGCCCGAACCGTCCAGCGCGCGGTCCAGCACGATCTGACCCTCGGTGATGTAGCCCGTCAGGTCGGGAACCGGGTGCGTGATATCATCATTCGGCATGGTGAGAATCGGAATCTGCGTGACCGAGCCTTTATGCCCCTTGATCATGCCGGCGCGCTCGTAAAGCGAAGCCAGGTCGGAATACAGATAGCCCGGATAGCCCTTCCTGCCGGGGATTTCGCCTTTCGAGGACGAGAATTCGCGGCACGCCTCCGCGTAGGAGGTCATATCGGTCATGATGACCAGCACGTGCATATCGTGTTCAAAGGCAAGGTATTCCGCCGCCGTCAGAGCGCAGCGCGGGGTGAGAATTCTCTCGATAATCGGGTCGTTGGCGAGATTCAGGAACATCGTCACGCGCTGCAGTACGCCCGATTCCTCAAAGGAACGCCGGAAGTAATCGGCGACGTCATTCTTGACGCCCATCGCGGCAAAGACAATGCAGAATTTCGCGTCCTCGTCGTTGGCGATCTTCGCCTGACGCACGATCTGCGCGGCCAGCTCATTGTGCTTCATGCCGGAACCGCTGAAAATCGGCAGCTTCTGCCCTCTGATCAGGGTGATCAGCGTGTCGATGGAGGAAATGCCGGTGCAGATGTAATTCTGGGGGTAAACTCTCGACACGGGATTGATGGGGGTGCCGTTGACATTCATGCGCTTTTCGGGGTAAATTCTGCCCAGTCCGTCAATCGGTGTGCCGACGCCGCTGAAGATCCTGCCCTGAATTTCCGGCGAGAGGTCAAGCTCCATGGGTCTGCCCTTCAGACGGGTACGCGTGTTGCTCAGCGAAATGCCGCGCGTTCCCTCAAAGACCTGAATCACGGCTCTGCCGCCCTCGATGGTGACAATTCTGCCGTGGCGCACGCTGCCGTTGTCAAGGCGTATCTCGACAATCTCCTCATACGAAGGGCAATCCACGTCGTCCAGCACGATCAGCGAACCGTTGATCTCCTTGACTCCGATATATTCAAAAATCATTCTGTTACTTCCCTTCCTGCTGAGATTATGAGACGGTGAAGGTATTGATCACGTCGTCGATTTCCTTGGTATAGCCGTCGAGCAGCTCTTCCCTGTCGTTGGGAACGTCGTATTTTATGCGGATAATTTTGTCAAACAATCCGCTGTCAGTGATCTTGGAGAGCGGAACGCCCTGCGAAATGGCATACGCCGCCACATCGTAAAGATGGAGCGTCGCCCGCATCATTTTGAGCTGCTTGGACAGCGGCACATAGGTATCGTCCTTGTGGAAGGCATTCTGCTGTAAAAAGCCCACGCGGATCGCCTTGGTGATCTCAATAATGAGCTTCTGGTCGTCCGGCAGCACGTCGGAGCCGATCAGCTTGACGATTTCCATCAGACTGGCTTCCTCCTGAAGTAATGCGGCGAAGCGTTCGCGGCATTTCATGAAGTCCTCGCCGACGTTGTCGCAGTACCATTTTTCCAGATCGCCGGCGTATTCGCTGTAGCTGTCCAGCCAGTTGATGGCGGGATAATGCCTTGCGTAGGCGAGGGATTTATCCAACGCCCAGAAGCAGCGGGTGAAACGCTTGGTGTTCTGCGTGACAGGCTCGGAGAAGTCGGAGCCTTGCGGGGAAACCGCGCCGATAATGGTGACGGAGCCTTGCTTGCCGCAGAGCGATTTCACCAGACCCGCACGCTCATAGAATTCCGAAAGGCGGGAGGGCAGGTACGCCGGGAAGCCTTCCTCGGCGGGCATTTCCTCCAGACGGCCGCTGATTTCGCGGAGCGCCTCCGCCCAGCGGGAGGTCGAATCCGCCATGATGGCGACGTGATAGCCCATGTCGCGGTAGTATTCCGCGAGGGTGATGCCGGTATAGATGGAAGCCTCACGCGCCGCCACCGGCATATTGGAGGTATTGGCGATCAGGCAGGTTCTGTCGGTCATGGGACGGTTGGATTTCGGGTCGATCAGTGAGGAGAATTCCTCCAGCACCTGGCTCATTTCGTTGCCGCGTTCACCGCAGCCGACGTAGACGATGATGTCCGCGTCGCACCATTT
>CADCON010000066.1 GCA_902803035.1 uncultured Ruminococcus sp. | reverse complement strand
CATTAACACCATTACCAAGGAGAGCGAGCTGCCCAAGCTGCTCACCAGCTTCTCCCCCTGCTTCCGCAAGGAGAAGGGCGCGCACGGCATCGAGGAACGCGGCGTCTACCGCATTCATCAGTTCGAGAAGCAGGAAATGATCGTGGTCTGCAAGCCGGAGGACAGCATGAGGTATTATGACATTCTCTGGAGAAACACCGTTGACTTCTTCCGTTCGCTGGATATTCCCGTCCGCACACTGGAATGCTGCTCCGGCGATCTGGCGGATCTCAAGGTCAAGTCGGTGGACGTCGAAGCGTGGTCGCCGCGCCAGAAGAAGTATTTCGAGGTCGGCTCCTGCTCCAATCTCGGCGACGCGCAGGCGCGCCGTCTGGGCATCAGGGTTGTCGGCGAGGACGGCAGGAAGTATCTTGCCCACACCCTCAATAACACTTGCGTCGCCCCTCCGAGAATGCTGATCGCCTTCCTTGAGAACAACCTTCAGGCGGACGGCACCGTCAGGATTCCCGAAAAGCTGCGTATGTACATGGGCGGCAAGGAAATGCTCGTGCCGAAGAAGTAACTCCTGAAAATCAAAGATAATGCCTCGTTCGTGGCGGCCGAAAGGCGGTCACGGACGGGGTTCTGTTTTCCCGGAGGGGTCTACGAATTGTCGATGGGAAGCAGACAATTCACTAAAAAAACTGTCGATTCCGGTTGCATTTCTGATGACGGCTGTGCTATAATGAGGGTGCAGAACAACCGGGGAGGCATTATTATGATATTTCATACATTCGGAGACAGGGAAAAGCCTGCCATGCTGCTGATTCACGGCGTTCTCTGCCCGTGGCAGATGTGGGACGAGGTCATCGCGCATTATCGGGAGCGTTATTTCCTCATTGTGCCGGAGCTTGACGGACATACGCAGGACGTCGTCACTCGTTTTCATTCGGTAGAGGAAGAAGCGGAGATAATAGAGCGTTATCTTTCACTTTGCGGCATCGGCGCGCTTGACACCGTCTGCGGTCTTTCGATGGGCGGCAGGATCGCCGCCATGCTCTGGAAAAACGGCCGCGTCAGGATAGGGAATCTCGTGATCGATGGCGGCCCGCTGGTGGCGGCGGGCGGCTTCGTGTCCCGCATGGTCCGGAATTTCTATGTCGATATCGTGGAAAAATGCAGAAAGCGCGACGCAAAGACCATTGAAAACAGCAAGCGGAATTTCCTGCCCGAAAAATACACCGAGGCGTTTCTGCGGCTGGTTGACAAGATGGAGGAGGATACCATTGTGAATGTATGCGGATCGGTCTGCGGCGGCGGTTTTCCGACCGACCTCCCGACCGACGGCATGAGGATTCTCTACCTGTATGGCACCAAGTCCAACGAAATGCTTTCCAAAAAGTCCGCGAAGCTGATACGCAGGCATTACCGCGGCGTCAGGCTCGTGAAATGCAAGGGCATGATGCACGCCGAGCTGCTCTGCTTCCATCCGCAGGACTGGCTGAAGCTCGTAGATGAATTTCTGAATCAGGCGGCCGGATAATTCCCGGCAACGGAGGAACACCATGAAACACACAGCATTGAAAAACATCAGCGTCATTCTCAGCCTTCTGCTGATTACGGCATTCTGCCTGAGCGGATGCGGCGATGACGCCGGCAGTCAGAACGAGCGGGAGCAGAAGGATTATTCCTCCTCCAGGGTAAGCTATCTCGGCCCGGAGGGAACCTATACGCAGGAGGCCTGCGAAGCCTTCTTCAGGAAAAAGGGAGATTACATTCCCTTCAGAACCGTACCGGAAGCGGTGGAGGCATTGACGTCCGGCGAGAGCGATTATGCCGTCATTCCGCAGGAGAATACCATCGGCGGCGCGGTCACCGATTACATTGACACGCTGATCGCCGTTTCCGGCCTGTCGATTGAGGGCGAGGTCGAGCTGCCCATCCGGCAGAATCTTCTCGCGCTTCCGGGAACGGAACTGAGCGGCATCAGGACGGTTTATTCCCACACGCAGGGCCTCGCCCAGAGCCGCCAATGGCTTGCCGAGAACCTTCCCGACGCGGAGCTGGTGGAGGTTTCCAGCACCGCGGAGGGGGCGAAGAAGGTTTCCGGGAGCAAGGAAAAGAACTGCGCCGCGATTGCTTCGGCCGGCTGCGCGAAGATTTATTCGCTGGACATTTTAGCGAAAAATATTCAGAAGAACGACAAGAACAAGACCCGCTTCTATGTTCTCTCGAACGAGGTGCCTTCCCTTGAAAAGGCGGAGAGAATGGCATTCATCGCTTCCGGCAGCGCGGAGGAGCTGCCCTCGCTGATGACACGCATCAAGGATCAGGACCTGATTCTGGTCACAGTTCACGACCGCCCGCTGAAGACGCGGCTGGGCGAGTACAATTATGTGATAGAATGCGCCGGCGGCAGCTATAAGGATTATGAGAAGCTGACCAAAAACAGCACCTTCACCTTCCGTTTCCTCGGCTGCTTTGACGTGAGATAGGTATGGGAACGCGGAAATAATTTTCCAATCGGCAGACGGCTCGATTCCGCGTCTGGAAGTCATTGGCAGACACGCACATAAAAATATCCGCTTCCGGATGGCGGGATACGAATGCCATCCGGAAGCGGTTTTTCTGTTGTTCTGGTCAGGCGGTCATTGCGTCATTATCATAGATTTTCCTGATGATATCGCCGCAGATATTGTAGACGCCGCTTGCTTCCTTTTTTGCGTTTGCGCCGCTGGTAAGTACCACGACGCCACTCGAATCGCCCGTATCAAACGCAAAGCCGGCATACATTCCGAAGTTGCTTCCGGTGTGGTAATGCATGGTTCTGCCTTTCACAATGCCGTCCGAAACAAAATTGCAAAGGCAGCAACGGGTCTTTCCGGAATGGTATTGTTCCTTTAAAATCTCGCTGACGCTTTTGGGCGACAATATCTGTATGCCGTTTTCACCGCTGCCGTTGTTCAGCAGTACGCACAGCAATCTGGCGTAGTCTGCGGCGCTGATGGTGATATTTCCCTGATAGATATGATGCGTCTGGCCTGACTGCCTGCTGCATTTTTCGTTTATCTGCCGTTTTACGGTGTACGATGCCCGTCCTCTTGTATCATACAGGCAGGCGATGCTGTCCGGATTCTCTATGCGTGAGGCGAGGAAGGAACCTTTTATGCCCAATGGCCTGAATAATGTGTTTTCCGTGTACGCGTAAAGAGGCTGTCCCGCCTGTTTTTCGGCAGCAGCGGCAAGCACTGCCACCCCGAAATTGGAATAACGATAGGATTTTCCGGGGCGTTTTCCCGAATAGCTGGAGGACTGCGAAAGCAGTTTTTTCAGAGGGACGGATGAACCGCTGTTTCTTGAATGCAGAAAGCTCCTGGAATCCACGATGCCGGATGTATGCGTCATCAGCATACGGGGGGTTATCACCGTGGAAGGATACTTTCCGCTTCCCGCCTTATATCCGAGGTAGACGCCGATATCTGTGTCCAGCTTCATTTTTCCTTCCTCAGAGAGCTTCATGACCGCCATCGCGTCAATCAGTTTGGAAAGAGACGCCGCACGGAATGCCGTGTCAGTCGTAACGGGTTTCCCCTGGGACTTGATGGCTTTGCCGTAATTGTAACAGGCGCATACTTTGCCGTTCCGGATAACCGCCACCTGAACCGCCGCCGCGCCATAGGAGGAAGCAATCCTGTCGAGAGCCTGACTGAGTTTTTCATCGGTTGGCTGAAGAGGATCCGATAGGGGGTCATCCTGACCCGATGAGTCTGCGGTATGGCTGTCAACGCCGTCATTTTCGGAAACGTCCGTTTCGGAAACGCCCGTGCGGATGCCGCCGGTCAGAGGAGGGCTTTCCCGCTTTGTTCTGTTCATGAAATAATAGATGATAGTGGTGACCGAAAAAAAGACGATCGCGCCAAGCAGCAGAGGCACAGCGACATATACTGCCGTTGTGCCTGTCTTTCCTCTTTTTTCTTCACGGACATTCTTCACTTTATGCCCCCCTGTCCGTCAACAGAAAGCCTGTATTTCACCTATGCACACATTATTTTTGTATTTATTTCCCTTATATCCGGAATCAACGTGAATGATGACATATGATGTTTCCACAGGCGCGTCAAAATAGAAGATATTGGAATCGAATGATGTGTCTTTTACGTCATACGCTTCCCCTGTAAATGTGGATCCGTCGCTGAATTCCGCCGTAAAGCGGCGAAGTCTGCCGTTCTTTTCGTACAGGTTATTATATCCGTCGATAAACTTGCCGTTGTATTTTCCGTTCCAGGTGTTGCCGTTGATCAATTTGACGCCTGTGACGGTCGTCTTCTTTCCGAAATCCAGTTTAATCCAGTTGCCTTTACCGGCAGGAACGCCGTATGCCATCCAACAGGTATGGGCTTTTCCGTCAACGGCCATATTGGCGCCGTATTTGCGGTCGTATTTTCCGTTTCCGGCGTGGCTGCTGCAGGTGGCTTTTTTGACAGGAATCACATTGGAAGGATCCGGCTCCGTTTCAAACCCGGTGGATTCGGGACCCGACCATTCTTCCGTTTCCAAGTATGATCCGGAAGAGATATCATTCCGGCCTGCTGAGGAAGAAACCGTTGAGTCGCGCGCCTCTTCTGATGATGTGTCGTCATTGTTCCGAAATATCAGAACAACGGCAAATAGCGCAGCCAGTATGCACACGGTTGCACAAATTATGATCAGATGGATTGTTTTCGGCTTCCCGGACGTCTGTTTCGGCGCGGGCGGAACAGGCATGGAGCAGACGACCTGAGGAGGGGGTACGGGCGCTTTCGGGCGCTGGTATGGCGGGTAAAGCGGCTGATTGACGCCGCTTTGGAATGCCGGATCGGCTCTCACGCTGGCAGCAACAGGTGAACTATTGGCTGCGGGCATATTGCCCTGCGTGTAACTGACCAATGCCATTCTGAATTCCTGGGCTGATCCGTACCGGTTTTCAGGCAAAAATGCAATGGCTTTGAGTATGATGCCGTTAAGAGCGGGATTGCCGTTGACCGGAGCGGGTATGGGCTCTCCTCTGACCCTGCGGGCGGCCGGAGACTCCATGGCGGACTGACCGGGCACCACAAACGGCAGCAAATCATTGTTCAACAGCTTGTACAGGATAAGCCCCAGCGCGTAAATGTCAGTATGTTGGCTGAATGCCGCTTTTCCAGAGAGAAGCTCCGGCGCCATAAACGCGGGTGTGCCGCCTGAAATACCGCTTCCGGGTTTCAGAATGGAGAAACCGAAATCGCCGAGCTTGAAGCTGCCGGATTCGCTCACATAAAGACAGGAGGGCGTGATATCTCTGTGGACGATCCCCCTGGCGGAGCACAGGCTGACAGCCGTGCAGATATCCGCGCCAAGGCGCGCTATTTCCGCCTCGTCCGGCGTCCGGTTTTTCAGGTATTCCGCAAGCGGCTGAAGAAGCTCCGTTCTGATGAAAATATCCACCCCGACGCCGTTTCCTCTTTTTTGTATTTTGTGGTCTTCATAGGAAACGATGCTGGCGTTTCCTCTCAATTGATATAACGCGTTAATTTCGTTGATATAGGCGTCGGCCATTCTCCCGAAGTATTGATTAAGAGAAACCGGATCGGGATTGACGCCCATATTGACGGCATTGTCTGTTTCCTGCTGTGAACCGGGAAGGGATATATGCCTGATCGCGGAATAATACTTGTTTTCGCCCTCCGTTCTGACAGCCTTATAGACAATTCCGGATGCGTCCCGACGGAGAATGGTTTCGATTTTCCATTCTTTCCATGGGGATTTTTCCAATATTACCTTTGCCATATTTTCGCCTTCCTTGATGGGTTATTTCCTCATTCCGGAAAGAAACGACAGACGGAGCCTCATTCCTGAGAGCCTGTTCAGATTGTCCGGTTTATCTGCTATTATACGTCCGAATCCCCTGTTTGTCAATAAGAGCGGTAATACTGGCGGCAAATAGGGAACATCGGTTCTTTCTCTCGCGGCAGGGGGCGTTTTTTGTATCATCATAGAATCGGCAAACCGGTTATCGCGGGGCAGACAAAAGGCCAGAATACCGGGAGCGTTTGCTCCGGAGTATTCTGGCGAAGGCGTCATTATTCATTTTTGTGCCGGATAACGGCCGCAGGGACGCACTTAACGCGTTAATTCTCCGGATCGAAGCTGTCGCAGCCACGGTCGGCTTCCGCGTCGTGGATCCACAGCCCGTGGATGTCGCACATCGGCAATCCGCCGGCGGGTCCCGGCGACAGATGCGCGCATTGGTAGCAAACGGGGGTACGCTCGCTCTCCGGCTGATCGGGTGAGGTATCCGTCCCGCGAAAGAATTCCGCGACGGACGAGAAAAATCCTTTCTTCATTATCAATCATCTCCCTTGGGTTCCGTTCGGATGCATTGCGCGGAAAATCATTGCCCGGAATCGCGCCCGAGCGCTTTCTTGATCCACGGAAGCAGGCCTGTTTTTCGGGCGATCCGCGCCGCCAGCTTCCGGCACTGAAAGAGAACAAAGCGCAGCGGATAGATCGCGTGCCAGAAGCGGACATACCGCCGGTAGGCGGGATCGGTCACTTCAAAGTCCTTCCCCTTGCGCTTGAAGGCGGTCAGCACACCGATCACGGCAGAATCGGGAACAGCCTCCGGGGTGTAGGTATTGTCCCCGCGGATGATATAGCCGCCCTCCTTGACCCTGATGACCCGGTGCAGGACATAGCGGCTGCCGCGCCGGTACAGGGCAACGTCGTATTTCTTCAGCCGTCCGGGCACGGCGGCAATCACCACAATGTCCCGGTTCTGGCGCAGCATCGGCTCCATGCTCACGCCGCGGGTCCTGTACACCAGCCTGCCGTCGCGGGCGAGGATCGTTTCAAACGTCATTCGTCCAACGCCCCGATGCCGCGCAGCGTGCCGAGAATCTCCCTGACGTCGGCGGCAATGCATTCGCGCGGCGCGTCATATCTGGCGCACATGGCGTCAACGATTTGCTCCTCGGTGGTTTCCTTCTTGAGACAGTCCTCAATGAAGGCGGCGGTGCGGTTGCTCCGCACGATCCCGCTGAACGCCTCCGCGCCGACCGGCACGAGGAATTGTGTGTCGTCTACATTCTGTGTGATAAAATTTGATTTCAGTTTCATGATTCATCCTCCTTAGGACCGCGTTGTATAAAAGCGCAGCATATCCGGGGCGGCTTTTTCCGCGTCAGCACACGGAAATATCCTCGTCGGCTTCTGTGTCCTGACGGTCAACCATTCGCCTGAGCGCATAGGATAACCTCATCTTCTGCTGTTATAAGGAATAATACAGATAAAGCCAGCGACCCGGAACGGTAATGAATCGCTGACTTATCCGAATAAACAATGGTAATTGATTTTCCTTCGACCGATTACGGAAATTCGGGCGTTTCAATAGTCTCATCCGGGCAATTGCTGGTGAGAATGACGCCGCCGCTGAGATCGACGATTTCCATGGCGGGCTTCTCGTATTTCTCCATGCCTGACACCCTTCTTCCCGCAGGGATTCCTTTGCAACGAATCCATTATAGCACAGGATCGCGCGTATGTGAATGATCAAATGATTACAGATTTGTAACTAAAAAGTAATAATTTTATCATCATTTCTCATACACCACGTCAATAATGTGGTGCTTCGGTACCTGCTGCTCCTTCGGCGGGAACTGCATATAATCGCCATACAGGTTCGTGAGATAGCCGTCAAGATTCCTCGGCGCCTTATAGATTTCACCCTCGAATTCTACGTCAGTGCCTTCCCCGAAATCCGCAACGGGTAAAAATTCCCGCTCACGGTAGCCGCCCATATAATTCCCGATTGTTTTTGAGTCGGCCGCCCTGTATTTTCTGAATTCACGGTCCAATGCCTTTTTCATTCCGGTCGGATGGATGAGCTTTCCGATCGGGATATGCCGGGCCAAAAACACCAGCGCCTTCTGCCAGCCGGGGCGTTCTTCGTTAATGCGGATGTCCTTGATGTAATGAAAAGACAGCTGCATTCTGTAATAATCAATCCGTCTGAAATGGAGCCACCGCAGCAAGCGGTTGTCCGGCGCGCCGCCCAGCGGGAAAATATCGATCCATATATGCTGCTTGACAACGGTATTCTCACGCTGCGTCAGAAAGCTGACCTTCGCTCTGGACAGCTTCATGGTATAATCCTGATAGGATTCATCCAGCGAATAATGCTCGATGATCTGATCCTCCTCCAGATATTTTGGCGCAACCGAAAGAAATCTGTCGTAATCCTCTCGCACCAGTCCGACGTCGATATCGTCATCCCACGGGATAAAGCCCTTATGACGTCTTGCGCCCAGCGCGGTTCCACCGAGCAGATAATAGGGCATTCCTTCCGCCTGACAGATTTCCCTGAACTTTTTGAGCAGATCGTTTTCTATCAGCTGCGCCTTTCTCAGGCTGTCATTATCCACCATTGTTCAATCATCACCTTTTCATTTCATCGTTATCTTCTTCTGAGCATCCGCAGCTTTTCGGCTACAGTGGCTTTAATCATCGGGTCACAGAGCGCGGAATACACATTCCACGTAAACACCAGCAGTAAGCTGACGATGAGCGCGGGGAACGAATATTGCCAGCCCAGCGCGTCAACCGCGATTCTCAGCACCGCGACCGGCAGCCAGAGAAGGATATAATTCCTGACGGGGACAAGATTCTTGCCGAACCAGCGGCACACCGAATAGTATTTCATGACGCCCTCCGACACGGCCTGCACACAGAGTCCGTACACCGCAAACAACGGTTGACGGCGCAGAAGCAGCCAGACCACCGCCATCAGGCCGATGGACACCCATTGATTCCGGTTGCAGATTTTCTCGTTGCCGGTCATCTGCAATGTTCCGGTCACGGGGCCTATGCCGGCAATGATCGACAGACTGACCGCCGTCAGCGTAAAGACGCCGCTGTACTGCTCCAGCTCCGGGCTGAAAAGGTGCAGGACGAGGCGTGGGAATCCGATCAGGATGATACCGATGGTTCCGATGAAAACCATCTGGATGCGGACGATCATCAGATAGGTCTGCTCCAGCTTTTCCTTCTCGCCGTTTTTATAGAGTCGGGACAATTCCGGCAGGAACACCTTGGCCGTCGGGCCGGAGATGAAGTTGATGAACTTCTTGATAATGGAGATGATGCCGGTGAATCCCGCGGTAAACGCGCCGCCGAAGAAAAACTGGAGAATGGTCGGCGAATAGGTGATCAGGCTGTTGGCAATGTCAGACACCTGATATTCCGTCAGCTTCCTCATGGGGACCCTGATCTGCTCCGTCCCCGGCCTTAGCTTTCTCATGTGCGGGGCGTACCACGCGAGCATGGTCACAAACTGCACGCCGTACAGACCGAGCAGAACCAGTCCGGTCGCCCAATTCAGCTTGATGACCGTCAATACGCCGATCAGCAGGACGATTCTGCCGAAAAGATATTCTCCCAGAAGCGCGGGAAGCTGGTATCCTCTTGAGAAAAACACGCTGCTAGTGTCAAAGGCAAGGTAATAGATCAGCAGAATGATCCCCGACAACACCCCGAAGGGATTGCGCATTACCGCAAAGCAGGCGATGATCACCGCGGTGACAGGAAGCACAAACCGCAGGGTGTATTTCTTTTTGAAATCCGTCAGGCTCGATGAAGGCGTGGACAGATAAAAGGTATTCAGCTTGATGCTTCCGGAAAAGAGGACGTAATACGCGCCTTCGATCAGGCTGACAAAAAATGTGTAGTTGCCGTACTCGCTGACGCCCACCTCGTTGGTAATCAGCATTTGTATGACAATTTCGACCACCGCCGAGATGGCCTTGATCACGATACTCAGTATCATGGCGGATACAATATCCATTCGTGTCCCTCCGCTAAGCTCCTAATCGGTCAGATGTATGTGTGGCTCCAGTGACACCGTTTCCCCGCGGTTCTGTTTTTGTATATCGCATAAAATATAGCTGAAAACCGCAAATTCGAGAATGCCGCTTGTAGCAGTCCAGCGATACCAGAGTAATACGGCGTAGGAGAGCAGGAAGGAGAGGAGAATGATTCTGAGCTTAGGGTCGGATGTGGCCTTCAACGCTCTGGAGATGATGCTCAGATAGACGATAACCACAAGGGCCAATCCGACGATTCCCGACGAATAGAGTATCGTGGCCCAGAAATTATGGAATCCCTCTACTCTCGGCAGCACCCATACTGAATCTCCATTCATGAACCGATCTCCGTCAGGATTGCGACGCCAATATACACGTTTCAAAAAGCGTCAGATGAGAAGCGTAATAAATGCGGGACAAAAAGCTGCTTCTTGCCCTATGACAAAACGCGGAAGGCTGGCTTTGATGGCTTCGTACGCCCTGTCTATATCCTCCAGCGTATAGCTGTCGTTGAGAACAATGCCGCTGCTTTCGTTGACCATTTCGGCGAAGCTGCCGATGTTGGAAGCGATCACCGGCGCGCCGAACATGAAGGACTTGCACAGGGCACCGCTCTGTGTGGAGCGCGCGTAGACCATCCATGTGCAGTTGCTGAAAGCGTAAGCGCGGTTGATTTCGGCGTTGGAAAGCGAATGTCCGTGTACCAGAAGCAGCTTTTCCTCCGCTATCAATCGCTTCAATTCGCTGTCTAAATATCCCGAAACATCCGTCCTCGTGGCAATCTGGAATTTCGCCGAAGGATCGCGCCTGGCTTTATAGCGCACGTAATCGAGAAACAGGGTAAACTTCTTTGCGTTGGCCGCGGTGGAGATGAAGGAAAAATACTGCTTGTCCTCCGTGTGCAGCTCCTTACCGCATTCGTCTGTAAAAATCAAGGGAAACAGGACTGCCCGATCGTTGAATTTTGAGCCGTGCTTCTGATAATTCCGAAGGGCCGTATCCGACGGAAGAATGACCTTATCACTGCATTTCAGCACCTTCCGGGCAAAGAAATACCTTCCCATCGTCTTGATGCTCCCGGAGAGTGATTCATTCCCGTGCAGCAGGTCGTAAAGCCAGCCCTTCATCCCGTACCACGGCTCATGGTAGACGAAAAAGACCTTCATCGAGGGATTGTCCTTTTTGAATTTTGCGGTAATCCTGCTGTCATAAGGGGAGAGATTGTATATCAGCAGCATATCCGCCGGCACGTTCTCCTTTGTGTAACGATAGCTGTAATCGGGGTATTCCTGATGGAACGGCTCATAGCCCTCGTCGATGTAAAGCAACGGCTGACAGCCTGCCGCCCGGAACAGTTCATAAAACGCCAGCATATGCGAAAAATGTCCCGGCGCGTATTTGGCGGATAAAATATATACGTTCTTTTTCATTCGATCACCTGACAGTAAAATGCAAACACGTCCCGATAACCTTCCGCAGGTATCCGGTGTGAATTCATTCCGGGCTTACCCGAAAAACCTCCCTTCCAGCATCAAGCACAGACAATGATAAATCGGCAGGTGCAGCTCCTGCACCATGTAGGTTTCGGTTTCGGGTGCCTTGATGCAAACGTCGGCGAGTTCTTCCAGCCGGTTCCGCTTCGCGCCGGTCAGACCGATCACCTTCATGCCCTTCGCCTTTGCCGCCACCGCCGCGTACAGCACATTCAGGCTGTTGCCGGAGGTGGAAATCCCGAGAAAGACGTCGCCCGCTTTCCCGTAGCCGTTTATCTGCTGCGCGAAGCAGAGCAGCGGCTCACAGTCATTCATATAGGCGGTGGTCAGCGCGGGATGTCCGTCCAGAGCGATGGCAGGCAGCGCGCCCTGCAGATGCTCCGCGAGCGTTGCTCCCAGCTAGGCGTTGACCGCCGTGAGCTTTTCGCACTGTTCCGGACTGAGCCTGCGGGGCTTCTTAAAGCCCTTCATCAGCTCGCCCACGATATGCTCCGAATCGGCGGCGGAACCGCCGTTCCCCGCGACCAGCAGCTTGCCCCCGGACGAATAGCACGCCTCCAGAAGCTCATACGCCGCCCGTACGTCGTCCCGGACGCACGCAAGCTGCGGATAGCGTTCGATGAGGATTGCAAGCTGATTGTCGATATGATGGTTATTGTTCATCCTGTGTTGCTCCTGTTATGATTTTTACGCCTTCCAATAGGGAACGCACGGTGTAATCCTGCCCGAAATCCTCCTCTGAGCCGCTGATCAGAATGGTGCGGCAGCCGGCGTTTTTCCCCGCCAGAATGTCGTTTTTGCCGTCGCCGATCATCCACGACGCGGCCAGGTCGATGTGGAAATCCTCCGCCGCCTGTCGCAGAAGTCCCGGCTTGGGCTTGCGGCATTCACATTCGCATTTCAGCTCGGGTACCTCGCCCTCGAATCCCCTGTCGGGATGGTGCGGACAGTAATACAGGCCGTCGATATACGCGCCGGACTGTCCCAGAAGCGTTTCCAGCTTCCTGTGAATCCCGTCCAGTTCATCCGTCGTGACCTCGCCCCTTGCCAGCACCGGCTGGTTGGTGGCCACGATCGCCAGATAGCCGGACGAATTGATCCGCCCTACGGCTTCCGCCGCGTCGGGAAGAAGCGTCAGCTCCTCCGGACGCCGGAGAAAGCCCACGTATCGGTTGAGCGTGCCGTCCCTGTCGAGAAAAACCGCTTTCTGCGGGTTGGAAAGATTGCGCGCCCTGACGATTCCGCTCGCAAAGTCGCGGCAGACCGCTTCATAGCGGTCGGGCGTTCCCATGTCCCTGACGTATTCGGGGCTGCTGTAGGCGAACATACTGCCGGTTCCTGCCAGCGGCTTGAGAATCTGCCTGTCGAGATCCACCTTGCCGGCCGGCATTTCCCCCTCCAGAAGGATGGGCGACAGCACATGGATCCCCGCGTTGACGAGATTCCTGTAGTACGCGGGTCTTGGGTCTTCCTTGGTCAGCCATTGCGTTACGGCGCCGTTTCTGTCGGTCACGAGAAGCCCGCTGTCATACGGGTGGCTGTTCGGGTGCGCGAAAAGCGTCGCCAGCCCGCCATGCTGCCGATGGAATGCCGTCAGCCTTCCGAAGTCGATATCAAACACCGCGTCGGCGTTCAGCAGAAGGAAATCCTCCGTCAGCCTGTCTTTTATTATAAATAAGGCGCCGGCATTGCCCAGTGGCGATTCCTCGACGTAATATTCGATATGAACGCCCCAATCTCTGCCGTCGCCGAAAT
>CADCON010000065.1 GCA_902803035.1 uncultured Ruminococcus sp. | reverse complement strand
ATCTGGTTGCCGTAGGAGGAATAGCCCGCGGCCGCGCCTGTGGTGATCTTGCGCTGCGGGAGCTTGTTTTCCATGGTTTCGGAAACCGGCACTCTCGGATCCGCCGCGCCGGTCACGCGCATGGCCTGATAGACATACGCCCTGCCCGAAAGCGGGTCGCGGATCGCGCCGCCCAGACAGGTGGCCGCGCCGCCGAAGGGTTCGATTTCCGTCGGGTGATTGTGGGTTTCGTTCTTGAATTGCACGAGCCACTGCTCGGTTCTGCCGTCTATCTCGACAGGGACTTCAATAGAGCAGGCGTTGATCTCGTCGCTCACGTCAAGATCGGGTATCAGCCCTCTTTTCCTGAGTACCTTCGCGCCGATGGTACCCATGTCCATGAGAGTGACGGGACGGGACGTTTCCTCGCCGTAAACCTCCGCGCGGGCGGCGAGATACCGGCGGATTCCCTTGCGAAGCTCCCCGTCAAAGCCGCCTTCCTCCACCTTCACATCGTCCAGTTCAGTGAGGAATGTCGTGTGGCGGCAGTGGTCGCTCCAGTAAGTATCGATAACCTTCAGTTCGGTCACAGTGGGATCGCGTTTCTCCTCGTCGCGGAAATAGTCGCGGCAGAATTTCAGGTCGTCCAGCGTCATGGCAAAGCCCATGGACGCAAAGTATTCCGCCATTTTGTCATCGTCCCATGAAGTGAAGCCCTCGAGCACCTGCACATCCGCTGGGGCGTCGAATTTCTGCTCGAGTGTGCGGGGCTTGTAGAGCGAAGCCTCACGCGATTCCACCGGGTTGATGATGTAGCTCTTGACGCGGGCAAATTCCTCGTCGGTAATGCTTCCGCTGAGCACGTAGACCTTCGCGGTCAGCACATCGGGGCGTTCGCCCTGCGTGAGAAGCTGGGCGCACTGCGCGGCGGAATCGGCGCGCTGGTCGTACTGACCCGGCAGGTATTCGGTGGCGAATACCCTGACGTCGGGGTCGATGGGGAAAACCTCGTCATAAATGACGTCGGCATTCGGCTCGCTGAAGACCGTGGTCTTCGCCTTGTCGAACTGGGCGTCGGTCAGTCCCGCGACATCGTAGCGGTTGAGCAGACGGATCCCCTTGATGCCTGTCATGCCGAGGTTATCCCTCAGATCGGAGAGAACGCCCTGGGCTTCAATATCAAAGCCCGGAGCCTTCTCGACAAAAAGTCTTTTTACTGCCATAGTGTATCAAATCTCCTTAGATCAATATTTCTTTTGCCCTATACAGTTTGACAGAATCGTTCTTATATATTGTATCATACTATTGCGTATTTTTCAAAATATTTTTCATCAAATATTGCAAATTTACTATTAATAAACGGCGTGAGGGAAGTACAATCTGTAAAAAAAGCGTAAACTTAACCGAAATAAAGCCAACTTGTGCCGAATTCCGGTTGACGAACCGCCGGAATTATCCTATAATATAATTTAACGCCAAATGAAGGAATGTGAAGCCGACTATGAATTCTAATACTAATTTCTCGGAATACCTGAAGCTGTGCGCCAAGAGAATGTCGGTGCTGCTTCTGCTGGTTGTCGTGGTATTCCCCACCGTGCTCATTGCCACAAGAATCGTCACGCCGGTGCAGTACACCATTACCGCCAAGATTGTGGTACGGCCTGACGTCATGGGTGAAACCATCTCGGATCAGTACAATATTTCAGAGTTGTCGCGCGCCGCCGCGCTGACGTCCATTTCGCTCATCGACAACAGCGACACGGTCAGGCTCGCGCTCACGGACAGCAAGATTCCCGCCGACAATCCCGTGGAGTATCAGAAGAGATTGACCGTCACACAGGAAAACAATTCCAATGTGCTGAAGGTCGAGGTGATTTTCGATTCGGATTCGGTGCTCGGCGAAACCTTCATGGCCAATCTGATGAAGCGTTCCGACCAGGCGATCAGAGATTATTTCGCCACCTCGAATCCCTCCTTCAGCGGCGTCACCAAGGATCCCGGCCGCATGACGGGCACCAACAGCCCGTGGCTCATTTCCTTCCGCAACGCCCTTCTCGCGGTTCTTTTCACAGCGGCGGGATTCTTTATCTACAATATCTTCTCCTTCGCCGCTGACCGTACGCTCCGCAGCAGTTCCAAATTTGAAACGCTCACCCGCATTCCTGTCATTGCCGCCATCCCGCCCGTCGCCCGCATGATCGGCACCGAACGCAGTGCCAATCAGGTGGCGAATGCCTACCGGGTGCTTCGTTCCGCAATCAAATACTCGCGCAAGGGCGTGAGAACGATTGCCGTGTGCAGTCCTTCTCCCCGCGACGGCAGAACGTCAGTCGCCATCGGGCTTGCCCAGTCGCTCGCCGATACCAACGCCATGGTGCTGCTGATAGAAGCGGATATGCACCGCCCCAATATCAGCCGCGAACTGCGCTTTGACCCGGTTTTCGGACTCGGTGATCTGCTTCTCGGCAAGGCCAATCTCGCCGCCACTATCAACAAGACCTCCAACCGCAATCTTTATGTGATCACGGCGGTCAACAATGTCAACATGAACAGCATTGACGTGTGCGATCTTCTTGACAGCGACGTGTTCACGGAGCTTCTCAAGGCCGTCGAAAGCCAGTTCGATTACGTCATCATCGATACACCCGCCATCGAGTTGCTGCCCGACGCGGCGGCGGTAGCCGGCAAGGTGGACGGCTGTCTGATTGTCGCCCAGTACGGACACACACGCACCGATATGATCAAGTACGCCATTGACATCTTCGATTCGCTCGATTCCGAGGTCATCGGCATTGTCACCACCAATTCTCCCAGGAGAACCGGCGCATTCGGCTCTATTTCCCGCTATTACCGCAGCCGCAACACCCACAGTGGCGACAACCTCATCACCAACCTGCTGGATCATTTCTTCGGACTGGTCAATACGGTCCGCAGCAAGCTTCCGGTCAGTAAAAAGAAGCGCGGCTGACAGCGTCTTGCGCGTCGGCATTCTTCCGTTCCGCTTCAACATGATAGTCCGGGCGCGTGACATTTCCTCGATTGTCGGCGTCCGCAGGCTTTGAAAATACGAAAAAAAGCACGGTCGGGTTCAATCGCCCTGACCGTGCTTTTTTGCAAGCTCCGTTATGGCGCCTATGCGTGACATAATGCGTTCATAGCCGTCCTTTCCGTGAGGAACAGTGCAGCCCATGCAGGATTTCACGCCGTTAGGAAGA
Source organism: uncultured Ruminococcus sp. (assembly GCA_902803035.1). GTDB lineage: Bacteria > Bacillota > Clostridia > Oscillospirales > Acutalibacteraceae > RUG762. The sequence continues at coordinate 2,261 of CADCON010000065.1, read as the reverse complement.
TATTCGAAGTTCCCTCCGCAATTCTCTCCCAACGCGTAGAGCGGACAGTAACAGAACAGGCAGTTGAAGTCCTCCCCTACCCCTTCGTGGCAGGGATAGTAGCGGCACTGTCGGTTGGAAAAAAACCGGTAGCTGTCAGCTTCCGTCATCCGTAAAACCTCCTTTGGACAAAATGTCCGGGACAGCCCTTGAAGCGGCCCCGGACAGAAAATAAACGTGAATTATTTCGCTGAAGAATGGGTCTTCTGGGTAATCTTTTCGCCGACGTCCTCTTTCAGTTTGCTGATTTTTTTGCGGGTGCGCTTGTAAAGCCGCGCGACAATGCGGCGGTAGGTGGTTTTCCACGATTCGTTGATCTCCGCGCCGACCAGCATGATGAACATACAGAAATAAAGCCACAGCATCAGCAGCACCACGGCGGTCAGACTTCCGTAGATATTGGCGTAATTGGCGAAATTCTCGATGTAGAAGGCGTAAAGGGAAGAGAATACAATCCAGCCCACCGCGCTGACCAATGCGCCGGGAAGCTCCTGAAAGAAGGTGGATTTGCGGTCCGGCACAGCGATATAGCTGATCACAAAGAACAGCACCAGCACGCCGAAGCCGAGCAGCCATCGTATCCCGCGTGAAATAATGGGAACATAATCCGCTGCGTTGGGGAGGTATTTCAGCAGCGCGTGATAAATGCTGCTGCCGAAAACCAGCACGCCGAGAGCGGCAATGATCATCACCAGAAAGATAATCGTGTAGAAGATGGCCAGCAGACGCATCTGGATATAGCCGCGGGTTTCCTTGATGGAATAGGCGGATGTCAGTCCGAGCATGATGGAATACACGCCCGTGGAGGACGACCACAGCGCGGTAATGGCGGAAATGGAAATCACCGTGTTCGACGAATTGTCGATAATCTCCTGAAGCACTGACTGAATGAACAGATTCAGATCCTCCGGAAGAAAATGAATGTTGATTACCGGAACGCCCGCGCTGAAGTACGGGATGAATCTCAGCATTGTCAGCAGAAGCATGATCATCGGGAACGCCGAAATAATGACGAAAAACGCCGCCTGCGCGGAATAAGCGCTGATGGAATCCTCCATGATGTCGTTGACCAGTTTGCCGATCACGCCGCCGACCTTTTTAAGTATCTTTTTCATCCCGCACCTCCGTTATTTATCTGGAATCCTGTGAATCAGGCTTCCAGACCCTGTAATTGCGCTTAGTGGTCTTCTTGACCACGTAGAGGGCGTCGTCCGCCTGCTTCATTGCCTCTTCAATTGCCTCCGGCGAGAATACGCTGGCTGTGGAAATGCCAATGGAACAGGAAACCCTGTTGTTCGGGTCAATCTTGAAATCGCGGCCCATTTTTTCCTTGAGCTTCTCGGCAAAGCCGTCGGTTTCATCCAACCTCGCGTAAATGGATTTGGCAATCTCCACGCCCTCCTCCTCAGAGGAATCGGGCAGAACAATGACGAATTCGTCGCCGCCATACCGGATGGCGTAGCCCTTGTCCTTCGTGATCTGCTTGAAGATATTGGCAAAGGAAACCAGAATCACGTCGCCTATCGCGTGGCCAAAGGTATCATTGTAGAATTTGAAGTTGTCAAGATCGATATACAATACCGTGGTGGTCACATCGGGTGCGGTGCTGTACTTCTTCATTTCCTCGCCGAGCGTCTTGACAAATCCCTGTCTGTTGTACAGACCTGTGAGCATATCGGTCACGGAAGTCTGTTCGAGCTGCGCGTTCATCTTTCTGATGCGCTCCTGCGTGGCAAGACGGTTGAGCGCGTCAACCAGCTGATGGAACGCCACGCTGAAAATGGTCAGATCTCCGTCCACAAAGAGCGAGAAATTATTGGCGAAGTTGTCGTGCATCTCCATGAGAGCGACAAGCACACTCTTGAGCTTGCCGTCTACCACAATCGGAACGCCGATAACCGACACAATCTTGTTGATGCCGAAAAGACCGATCAGATCCTTGTAATCGTAGAAGGACTTCTCCAGGCGGTTAGTCATAAATTCAACAGGATTCCGGATGAAGAACGACACGATGCCCTGAAGCACTTCGGGACTGGGGTGGTAATCCCTGTCGCAATAGAGCAGATCCGCTTTGCCATTCTCCACACCGATAAAGAGAATCTTGTCGGCGTTGTAATTGTTCTGAATAGAATACATGGCGGTGTTGATAAGCGCGGAAGATTGAATGTCGTCCCTGTTCATCAGCTCCTGCCAGTTGGTCAGGAAGTCAATGCTCTTATTCT
>CADCON010000064.1 GCA_902803035.1 uncultured Ruminococcus sp. | reverse complement strand
TCAGTTCGTTTTCACGGGCGATTTGCGCGATCTGCTCCAGCAGTTCGCGGGACTAGAGCGCGCCGGTGGGATTGCTGGGGTTGATGATGACAATGCCCTTGGTGCGCGGCGTGACCTTGGCGCGGATATCGTCGATGTCCGGGAACCAGTCCGCGCTCTCGTCGCATATGTAATGCACCGCTTTGCCGCCCGCCAGTGTGACGGAAGCCGTCCAGAGCGGGTAGTCGGGGGCGGGAACGAGAACCTCGTCGCCATTGTCCAGAAGACCCTGCATGGAGAGGGTGATCAGCTCGCTCGCGCCGTTGCCGGTGTAGACGTCGTCGGGCGTGACGCCGGCAATGTGCTTGACATTGACGCAGTAATCGGCGATGGCCTGACGCGCGGCGGACAGTCCCTTGGAATCGGAATAGCCTTCGGTGGAGGTCAGATTGGACTGCATGGCGTCAATGACTTCATCGGGAGCGCGGAATCCGAAGGGGGCGGGATTGCCGATGTTGAGCTTGAGTATTTTCTCCCCGCGGGCGATCATGCGGTTGGCTTCGTCCATGACCGGTCCGCGTATATCGTAGCACACATTGTCCAGCTTGTGCGACTTCTGGAATATTCTCATAATGCATACCTTCTCAGAAATAATGGAATGAACCGAAATGCCCGGCGATTGCCGTCGAATTCCGAACCGCAAAGGGCATATTCCCGGGGTCGGAACCTATGGCTGTGCCGGTGTCCGGCGTTTGGCTAAAATAATAGCATATTTCATCCGTCAAGTCAACCGATTGTTTGACCGCGGTATGAATCGTCAATGAACCGCCCTTCCGGACGGCTTCCGGCGCGCTCTCCGGAAAAAGCGTGGTTACGCTTCCTCCTCGGAAGGCTCTTCCGGCTCCTTCCGCATGAACGCCTTTTTCGCTTCGTCCCACAGCACGTCCTTGCCGGCTCCCGCCAGCTTCTTGAGCGATTCGGCGATATCGCCGTAAACCGCCGGGTCAATGCTGCGCGCCGCTTTGAGAATGGCGTTGTAGGAAACCCATTTGCTGGCGTTCAGTTCGGTGAGGGTGGTTGCCCCGGAAGCTTGAATGGAGTCGAAAACAGCCGAAACGACCGCCTGCTTTTTTTCGTCTTCGAGTGAATCCATCCAGCGTTTGATGGTTTCATCCATGAACGCGCTCGACTGCGACAGGCTTCCCGCCTCCAGAAAGCGGTCGCACCGCACCTTCCACGTATAGAAGCCGTGCTGGGAAATGCCTTTGGCGGTGCTTTTGACGACCTTGGTGTTGACCGTGCCGGAGAGAAGGATTCCCACGATGGAAGATTCGGGAACGATCTTGAGCGTCCGGTCCATAATGGCCTGAAACTGCTCCGATCCGGCAATGGATTTTTTGAATCCCGGACCGTCGTTGGAATAGATTTCGGTGATGCGGTCGTCGCGCAGGCGTTGGTCACAGAAGGCGGCTCCGTAGACGGCGAAATTCCCGCCCTTGGAATGCCCGCCCACCCGCAGGGGACAGAAGGTGCAACCGCCCAGCCGGTTGAGATAGGCGGCGGCTTCGTCCTGCCCGCGTGTGCTTTCCATGAAGGTGAAATTGAAATCCTCCCTCCACCCGGCGAGCGTATCGTCGGTTCCGCTGAATCCGACATAGGCCGTGCCGTCGCCCAGCATGAAGGTCGCGCAGGAGAACTGCACCTGATCGTCCTGCGATACGTAATGGTAATACCCTCCGACGCGCACTCTTTCGTAGCGTTTGCAGAGGGCGATTTTTTTGAGAAGGATCTTGGGGTCGTTGACGATATAGGACTGATCATAGCCGAGCGCGAGGTATTGTTTGCAGAGTCTTTTCAGCGAAACGTCAAACACGAATTCCTCAGAAACGATATCCTTCATGTCAAGGTAGGCGAGAACCGAGAAAACCAGATTGTCAATCTCGTTGAAGGGCCTTTCCGAGAAGGTCAGATCCCCGCGCATTTCCAGATAATCCAGAATATTCAAGACCTTTCATCTCCCGTCCATTCATTCAGCCGGATTCCTGGAATACCTGTAAAGCGTCCAGTAATCCTTGCCGTCGATGGTTCTGACTGCCAGTTCCGCGTTATATGAAACATCATAATCCGCGTTTTCCGGTTCGTCATAGAGAAAACGGGATTCGTAGGTGACATAATATTTTGTCCCGTCGGTTTTGACGGAGGACAGTCTGTATTCGGTCAGGGGATCACCCACGCCGCCGGCGGGTGTGTAATATTTTCCTTTGTCCCGATAGAACCATTTTTCTTTCTGACCCTGCCGGCGCATTGCGTCGAGGTCATCCTGGCTGACGTTGAAAATATTGACGGCAATCCAATCGGCGTCCTCGCTGTCGAAGACCATATAGCAGCCGCCGGTGGCCTTTGCCCATTTCTTGGGATCGAGACGCTTGCCGTCCCAGACTTCCTCGTATTTTGCGACGGGGTACTGTTCCCATTCCACGCAGGGCATATTGCCCACGATGCAGCGGAGAATATTGGTGCTGCCGTCGCCGGCTTTTTCGCTGTCATAATAGCTGCGTCCGTCGTCCTCCATTTCGTACCAGTCGGAAAAGCAGACGAGGAACTGCTTCAGCGATTCCGGTATTGCCGGCCCTTTCAGCTCGATCAGCGACGAGCTGTTGTCCGATGTTTCGTCTGTCTCCGCTCCGCCGCCGCATGACGCGGCAGTCAGCAGCATGACCAGCGCGGTCAGGAATGCCGCGGCACGGACGACGCCTGCTCTTGTGATTTGTCTGTTCATAAAAATGACGCTCCTTCCAAAAAGCCATTCCGGCCCGTCTTTCATAATATAAAGCTTCGGAAAACAGTGCCGGCTTCCTATGGATGCTCCGTGTTTATCTGGCCGAGAGATACTCGTCGATGGCTTTGGCGGCGGTCTTGCCCGCGCCCATGGCCAGAATGACGGTGGCCGCGCCGGTGACCGCGTCGCCGCCGGCGTAAACGCCCTCGCGGGAGGTCAGTCCCGTGGCTTCCTCCACGACGATGCCGCCCTTCCGGTTAACTTCAAGGCCTTCGGTGGTGGACTTGATGAGGGGGT
>CADCON010000063.1 GCA_902803035.1 uncultured Ruminococcus sp. | reverse complement strand
GGCGCGCAGAAATACACCACCGGCTGGACCGGCGACAACCAGAGCCACTGGTCACACCTGCGCTATTCCATCGCCCAGCTTTGCAGTCTCGGACTGAGCGGAATGGCATTCATCGGAAGTGACGTGGGCGGCTTCGGTTCGGACTGCACCCCCGAATTGCTCTGCCGCTGGACACAGATGGGATGCTTCACGCCCCTCTTCCGCAACCACTCGGCAAAAGGCACCCGTCATCAGGAGCCGTGGGCGTTCGACCGGCAGACGCTCGATATCTGCCGCAAATACATCCGCCTGCGCTACAAGCTGATCCCCTATTTCTACGACTGTTTCCACGAATGCGAACGCACGGGGATTCCGGTGCTCCGGCCGCTCGCGCTGGAATTTCAGAAGGACAAAAACGCGCTGGAGGTCAACGATCAGTTCATGGTCGGTCAGTGGCTCATGGTCGCCCCCATCGTCGATCAGGGCAGGGTCAGCCGCGACGTTTACCTTCCCAAGAGCTGCAACTGGTACGATTTCCACACGGGCGAGAAATTCCCCGGCGGCACACGCATTCTCCGCGAGGCGCCGCTCGACACCTGCCCGATCTATGTGCGAGAAGGCGCGGTGCTTCCCATGTGGCCGGTCATGAATTATGTCGGCGAAAAGAAGGTGGACTGCCTGGATCTGGTGGTCTACGGCGGCGACGGCGAATACTTCCATTATCAGGACAACGGCGAGGACTTCGCCTACCGCGACGGCGAATACAATCTTTACCGGTTTGTCAGCAGGCGCGGCTGTCTTTCCGTAGAGCTGGTCAACGCCGGCTATGCCGAGCGGTACGAGCGGTTCAGAATCAATCTCAGCGGCAAGATCTTCAACATCAAATTCAACGGCAGGCGGCTCAACGCTATCCGATGAGTTCCCCCCCGCGGCAGGGCGGTCTTCAATGACCTTCCTGCCGCGTTTTTTCTGATTGCCGATGGGAAGTAACCGCCGCTTCCGAAGGAGCATCAGCGTGTCCTTTCTGTCATGCTATCGTCCCTATCATCACGGTGATATCGTCATCTTCGCCTTCCGGCCTGCGTTTCTCCGCCATGCTCAGCAGCGTACGCGCCAATTCGTCGGGGGAATCGCCGCCGAATTGTCCAAGCGTGTCCTCCAGCCATGTGCTGCCGTCGGTCGGCACACCGTCGGATACCATCACGATGATATCCCCTTCCTTCACCGTGAAGGAATAGTGCGCCGTATCGGTTTCACAGAGAATTCCCAGCGGAAGGGATGGCAGATCAATGCGCGTGACACAGCCGTCCCGGACATGATAGGACTGCGCGGCTCCCGCCTTGCTGATTGTCGCCCGCCCGTCGTAGAGATTGACCGCCAGACAGTCCACGGTGGAGAGCGTTTCGTCCTCCGATTTGATCATCAGCGCGGAATTGACAATTCTGACCGCGCTGTCAAAGCCGAATCCTCCGCCAAGCAGCCTGCGGAACAGGTCGCAGGTCAGCGCGCCTTCGACCGCCGCCCTGCCGCCGCTGCCCATGCCGTCGCTCAGAAGCATATACCCGCGGCTTCCATCATCCTCAAAGCATTCGCAGGCGTCCCCGCACAGGGAACCTCCGCCGCAGCAGTGCTGTGCCGAAGCGTATTCCAGTCTGAAGCTCTTTCTCTGCGCCAGAATCACATCGATCATATCCCCGTCGTTTTCCGCGTTCTCCACTTCAAAGCCGCACCCCAGACATTCCCCCGCACGTTCCGCGACGTCCTTCGCGTCGGATTCGTCATCGCGGCTGCGAAATGTCAGGAACAGCCGCCTGCTGCCGCTCTCTCCGATACGGCAGCAGCAGCGCACTGCTTCATAGCCGCAGGCGGTCAGGTGCCGCGTCACCATTCCCGCCGAGTAATCGTCCGGCGCGTCAGCCTTCAGTCCTCCGCTCATCGACGACAGCATCATGCCCACGCCTTCAAGCTGTCCGCTGAACACCGACCGGAGAAAGGATATCCGGCTGTGCGCGCTTCGTGAGGCGAGATAGTAGCCGTACCCTCGGTTGATCTCGCCTGCCAGCTCATCCTCTCTTATGCATTTCTTCCCCAGCGAGCGGGAAATCTCGCTCCCGCTGACCGATCTTCCTTTTTTCAGTTTTTCCGCAAACAGCTTCATGCTGTCTTTTGTAAAGCAGCTCCCGCAGAAGGCGCACTTGCCGCAGACCTCTTCCACCGCCCGGGTGTAGATGGAATCGTCGTCCGGCAGGCTGCGCTTTTCCAGACCGTCGGACACCTGCCCCAGCAATGTACACAGCCCCGAAAGGGCTTCCGCCGCGCTGCCGAGCCGCTTGGCGGCCGAATCCCGCGCCGGCACGCGGTAGGCTTCACGGGGGCCGAATCCCGCCGCTGCGAGCACGCGTCCGGCATACTCCTTCGGAATCAGGCAGCTGATGACCGCGCCCGCGGCCGCTTCGGCGACAAAGATGACGTCCGGCATCCCCGACGTCAGGCTTCCGATAAAGCAGCACGCCGTGTAGGCCGAAGCCGCGAATATCCGGCCGTAGAAGGACGCGTACCCCGCCAGCAGCGCGGCAATCGGCGTCACCGCGCCCCGCAGCATACTGTACTGCGCCAGGGATGTGACGCACCCTCCGGCGATTCCCGCCGCCGCGCCGCCCATTTCGCGCTTTTCCGAAGCAATTTGCAGCACAGCCGCGTGAAGCAGAATAATGCCGGGTGAAAGGCCGAACACCTTCAACCGGCAGAGGGGAATGGCTGCCGCGCACAGGGTAATGATCATTGAAACCGACGCCATGCGGCTGAGCCTTTGTCCGCTGCCGAACAATTCGCAGGCATGGCAGGCTGACGAAAAGAACATCGCCGCCAGCCCCGCCATCGTGCCTTCAATGAGGAAGTACAGCGTGGAATAGGAAAGCAGGGAGCCGGTGGCGGAATGCATGACTGTCCCGGTCATCAGTACGCCCGCCATCGCCGCGAAGAACGGGTAGAATTTCGCGCGGTTGACGCGTTTCAGCTCTCCCAGCGCCCAGCGTATCCCGCCCACGGCAAGGAGCGACGCCACGTGCCGGAGTCCTTCCATCGTGGAAAGCGTTCCGCCGTCGGTCAGGCAGCTCAAAACGCCACCCACCGCGGCAGCCGCCGCGTATTCCTGCGGCACGGCGGCCATAAAGCCCGCTCCCATCGGGAAGTACCCGCCCGGCAGCACCGCGCGGTTCATCAGCGCGCTGACAATTCCCGCTGCCAGCAGGGGCGCGTGTTTTTTCAGGGACAAATGAAAGCTTTCCCTCAGACTCCCTTCCGCCATTGCAGCGCGTTCCTGTACATTCATTGCACATCCTCCTTCACGCGGCTTCGGTACTCATTACCGGAGCGCGGCTATTATTTTACATTGCCGGGTGTATAAGATTTGTCGCATTTTGGAATCCGGATTTTTTTATTTGACTTATCCTCCGCTATTCGGTATAATAAATGCAGACTATTTACGGGGAGCGATTCAAATGCCAGAAAGACCCAATCAACAACCCTTGCCGCCTTCCTCCCGCCAACCGGCGCGCAGGACAGGCTCTCGTCCCGCCGCTTCCGGGCAGGGACGGCCGCAGAGAACTTCGCGGCGGACAGCCCCTTCCGGGAAGAAACCGCCGGCAAAAAGCGATTACGCCGGTCTGAAATTTCTCGGTATCATGCTGGTTGTCGCGGTGCTGATCTGCGGGGGCATCCTCGCCGTCGGAAAGCTCGGCGGCACCGGCGACGACCATTCCGACCGGACGGTTTCCGAGCCCGCCACCGTGAATGTCACCTTCCCGGAAGGACGCACGGTCAGGCAGTACGGCGCGCTGCTGGAAGAGCATGAAGTCTGCACCGCCGAAGACTTTTACAATGAAATGCGGGTCACCGATTTCACCGCCCAATATTCCTTCCTGCCCTCCAATGACATTCTTCAGCAGCGGGAATATCCGCTGGAGGGCTATCTCTATCCCGACACCTACACCTTTTATGTGGGTGAAAAGCCCGCGTCCGTCATTCAACGCTTTCTCAACAATTTCAGGGTCAGGCTCTCCGAAGAAGCCATTCAATACGCCGAATCCAACGGCGAAGGCTTCAAAAAGGTGGAAATGAGCTTTGACAAGGCGGTTATTCTCGCCTCCATCATCGAGCGCGAATCCCCCGACAACACCGAGCGCGACAAGATTTCCGCCGTCTTCTGGAACCGCATGGAGCGTCCGGTTGAAAGCGGCACGGGCGGCAAGCTGCAATCCGACGCCACCCACTACTATCCCTATGTGGTCGGCGACGAACGCCCCGAGGGATTCCGCAGCGAATACGACACCTATGACATTGTGGGACTGCCCAAGGGTCCGATCTGCAATCCTTCCGCCGATTCCATTCTGGCGGCGGTTTATCCCGACAAGAATTGCAAGGCCTATTACTTCTTCAACGACAAACAGGGAAATCATTACTACGCCGAAACATACGCCCAGCATAAAAAGAACATTCAATACTGCAAGGATCACGGGCTGGCGTGATTCTCCCTCCATACATATGATTGGCGGCCGCATCCTCCGGTAATCAGACGCAAAATAAAATACCTGCCCGACAGTGCTTGCCGCGCAGGTATTTTTATTTTGCGGAGTGGTTGTCACTTTCAAAATTGCTTTCGTCCACCAGATAATGCGGTCTGCGTTTGACCTCGTAGTAAATTCTTCCCACATACTCGCCGATAATGCCTATCGAAATGAGCTGTACGCCGCCGAAAAGACAGATGGTGAAAATCGTGGTAAAATATCCCGGCAGGTCGATTCCCTTGAAAACAATGCTCAGAAAGAGGAAAACAAGATAGAGCAGGCTGAGAATAATCGCAAACGCGCCGATGAAAAAGCAGAAGCGCAGCGGCTTGTTATTGAAGGAAAGCACACCGTCCACGCCGTACCGCACAAGCGCGCGGAAGCTCCATTTGCTCTCACCGGCGGCGCGGGTCCTGTTCTGATAACTGATGATCTTCTCCCTGAATCCTATCCACGAAAACAGCCCCTTGGAAAACCGGTTGTATTCATTCATGGTCAGCAGGGCATTCAATGCCTTCCGGCTGAGCAGACGGAAATCGCCTATTCCGTCAACCAGTTCCACATCGGTGAGCCTGTCCACCAGCCGGTAATACCATCGCGCGAAGAAGGAGCCGATCTTCTTCTCACCCGCGCGGTCGCGCTGGGCAATCACCTGATCATAGCCCTGCCTGCCGTATGCCAGCATTTCGGCGATCAGCTCCGGCGGATGCTGGAGATCTGCGTCCATGATGACGGTGTAATCGCCGGAGGAATACCGCAGCCCCGCCAGCATTGCCGATTCCTTGCCGAAATTGCGGCTGAATGAAATATATTTCACATGGCTGTCCGCGTCGGCCTTTTCCTTGAGAACGGCCAGCGTGCCATCGCGGCTGCCGTCGTTGACGAATATCATTTCATAATCATCCGTTATCCCGCTCAGAGCGGACGACAATTCCCGGTAGGTCATCTCTATGACCTTTTCCTCGTTGTAGCAGGGAACCACTGCTGAAATCAACATCCGTATCCCGCCTCCTTCATCAGATGATCGAACAGCGCGAGAAATTCCTCCCTGGTCTCAGTAAAATTCCTTTCGCTGTGCAGGATGTCAATATGCAGCGACGGCGGCGTTTCGTAAAGCACGTCGCCGTTGAACGCCAGAAATTCGTGGTACAGCATACAGTCGTCTATTTCCCTGACAATGCCGTTTTCCTCCGCGTTCCACTCCGGAATCCCGAATGCCGCCATGATGCAGCCGATGATTTTCTTCTCGCGCTCGCAGTAGAGCGGAAGCTGCCGCTTGAGCGGGCGTGTCATATCCCCGATATACGCCTCCGCCGCGTCGTGCATCAGACAAAGCAGCCGCACGCGCGCGCCGAAGCCCCTTGCCTCCGCTTCCTTCGCGCAGTTGATACAATGCCGCGCCACAGAGAAAAATTCGCTGAAATGCCCGTTGGCGCGGCAGATCATGCTGAGCGAATGGGCGATGTCACGGACGTCGATATCCTCCGCGGACGGCGAAAGGGGATCGAAGCTGTGTCCGCCTATCGTGGTGATAAACATCTTGCTTGTTACCATATTCTATCATTCCCGGTCAATTCAGATTGATACTGACGCTCCGTCAAAAACAGACGATCAGTATGAAACACGGAAGGTTCCGCGCTGAAAGAATAATTTCAAGCGAAGCCTTCCGCGTACTTTCCCAATATTATTCTATGCTCAGAACGCCGTTAATGCGCGAGAGCTTGGAGGTGATCTGCGCGAGATGCTCCTTGCTGCTGACCGAAATGGTCGCCGTAATCACCGCGTTGCCGTCCTTCATTTCGCGGGAATTCAGCATACTGATGCCGATATGCATCATGGAAAGCTGCGTTGTGACGTCGGCGAGAAGCCCTTTGCGGTCAAGACACATCAGGCGGAGCGTGGTCTTGAATTCGCGGTAGTTCGTGTCCCCGCTCCATGACACCTTGATCCAGCGTTCGGGATTTTCGCATTTCTCAAGGTCTTCGGGAACATTCGGGCAGCTTCTCTTGTGTATCGAAACGCCGAATCCGCGGGTGATGAAGCCGATAATCTCGTCGCCCGGAAGGGGATTGCAGCAGCGCGACATCTTGATCTGACAGTTGTCGATGCCGTCCACCCTGACGCCGAAATCTCCGCTGAAGCGCTTGCTGCCTGAATCGGAAAAGCCGCTCTCCACACCCGGCAATCCGTCGGGGCGCAGTACGATTCTGGCGTAATCCTCCCTCAGACGCGGCATGAGCTTGGTCATGATAATGCCGCCGTAGCCGATTGCCGCGTAAAAATCGTCCACGCTGTCCTTGTGGGACTTGCGGATCTGCTCCTGCATGAATTCGTCAAATTTGTCGTCCGGAATGATCAGTCCGGCGCGCTTCATCTCGCGCTCAAATTCCGCCCTGCCTTCTTCGATGTTCTCGGCGCGGCGTTCATTCTTGAACCACGAACGGATTTTGGTCTTTGCCTGGCTGGTGGTCGCCACGTTGAGCCAGTCACGGCTCGGCCCGCTGGTGATCTCACGGGAGGTCTGAATCTCGACCACATCGCCCGTCCTGAGTCTGGTATTCAGCGGAACGATCTTTCCGTGAATCTTCGCGCCGATCATGCGGTGACCGACCTCACTGTGAATGGCATAGGCGAAATCAATAACCGTCGAGCCGACCGGAAGCACCTTCAGGTCGCCCTTGGGTGTGAATACATAGATTTCCTCCGGCATGAGGTCGTCCTTGATGACCGTAATGACGTCCGCGCTCTCGCTGTCCATCTGGTCCTCAATCATCTGGCGGATCCACGAAACGGTGTTTTCAAAGACCCGCTTGCCGTTTTCGGCGGCGGATCCCGTCTTGTATTTCCAATGGGCGGCAACGCCGTATTCAGCCGTGCGGTGCATATCCTTGGTGCGTATCTGCACCTCGAACGGTATGGCGTTTTCATCCGGGTTGCTGCTCTTACGCATGACGGTGGTGTGCAGCGACATATACCCGTTGGGCTTCGGCATGGCGATGTAATCCTTGAATCGTCCGGGCAGCGGCGTGAAGGTGTTCTGCACCACGCCCAGCACGGCGTAACAGTCGGCGACCGTGTCCACGATGACGCGCACGGCGTAGATATCGTAAATATCCTCAAAGCTCTTGCCCTGCACGATCATTTTATGATAAATGCCGTTGACCGACTTGACGCGCCCCGACAGGATCACATCGGGAACCACCGGCAGCAGCTTCTCGCGCAGGTCTTCCTTGATGCTCTCCAGAAAGGCCTCGCGGTCGGATTGCTGCTCCGCCAGACGTTGGCATATCTGCTGGTAGCCTATCGGATCGAGATATCGCAGCGACAGATCCTCCAGCTCCTCCTTGACCTGACGAATGCCCATTCTGTGAGCGAGCGGCGCGTAAATTTCCATGGTTTCGCGCGCGATGTTGCGTTGCTTCTGGGGGTACATCGCGCTGAGCGTCCGCATATTGTTCAGGCGGTCGGCCAGTTTGATGATCAGCACGCGGATGTCCTTATTGGTGGCAATGAGCATACGGCGCACGTTTTCCGCCTGATGCTCCTCCTCCGTATTGAAGCCGAGCTTGCTCAGCTTGGTAAGCCCGTCGATGATCTGCGCCGTGGTGTCCCCGAAGGTGGCGCGTATGTCGTCGAGCGTGACGGGCGTGTCCTCAACCACGTCATGAAGAAGGGCCGCCACCACACTGTCGGTATCCATTCCGAGCGACACAAGGATATTGGCTACCGAAATCGGGTGGACGATGTACGGCTCGCCCGATTTGCGGGTCTGTCCGGCATGGGCCTTGTTGGCAAAGAGATAGGCCTTCTCGATGGCCGCCATGTCGTAATCCTTGCCGCTGTGCAGGATATTGGCCACCAGTTCATCGTATGTCTGGTACTTCTCTACCACATTGTCCGTAAAATCTCTCTCATTTTCTTCTGTTACTCTGGCATCTTCCTTTTTGTCCTTATTGTTCGCCATATGGTTTCCCTCCTCAGAACGGGTCTTTTTCCCGTTAATGGCGTTGTTTTTCTCCTCACTTCAAAAATTCATTCTGCCTTTTTATGATACATCGTACATCGTTCTGACCGCCTATTCCGGGCCGCGGGCATTCGCCTTCGCGCGTTCCGGAAATTGACCGGTCAGTTCACTACACGTTCTTATATCCTACGCGCATAGCCGTCGGCGTCTTTTCCGGCGCAATCCTGCCGCTGTCCGCGCCGCGTTCCACCGGGTATATTTCGATGAACACGCCCTGATCGAACATCTCGATCAGGCCGCCCTCGCAAAGTATGCGAAGCGACGTCAGCACGGCCGCAAAGCACACTCCCTGACGCTTCAGGCGGCATCCCAGCACGTCCGCCTCGCCGCAGTATCCCTCCGCGATCATGCGGTACACCTTTCCCATCATCGCCCGCGTAGGCCTGAGCGCGCCGCGTTCTTCTTCCGTCAGCGGCTCGTTTCTCATCATCTTCTCAAAAAGCTGTCTGCCGCCGTTGATTTCCTCAAAATGGGTTTCCGAAAGCCTGATATCCCTCACGACAAGGGTCAGGGATTCCTTCCCGCGGAAAACGGATTTGTCCATCGACACCACAACATCCACCACGTCGCCCACCCTGAACGGAAATTCATCGTCGGAAGTACAGAATTTGATGGCGGTCATGACCGTGCCGCCGCGTTCCAGCGTGAGCCGCTGGTGCTTGCCTCCGCCGGCTCCGTAAATCTCGTTGATCTTCAGCCCCATCACCGCGATATACGGCGTGGAATTGTCCGCTCCGAACGGCTCCAGTATCTGGGCGGCGGAGCAAAGCCGCATGGTGACGGCGGAAGGCGGCAGCTGGCAGTCGATTCGCAGCTCCGGCGCGGGCATGGACGGATAACGGCGCATGGCGTATTCATTGATCGCCCGGCGGAAGCGGTCGATGTTCTCTGTCCTGAGATTAATGCCCGCCGCCAGCGTGTGGCCGCCGAAGCCTGTCAGATGCTCCGAACAGGCCGCTATCGCGTCGTACAGCGAGAAGCCCTCAATGCTTCGTCCGGAGCCTTTTGCCCTGTCCCCTTCATAGGATATGATAAAGCACGGCTTGCCGTACCTCTCGCAGATTCTGGAGGCAAAAATCCCGATCACGCCGCCGTTCCATTTTTCACCGGCGATGACAATCACGCGGTCAAAGAGAACGGACTGATCCTTTTCCAGCATTTCGGCTACATCGGATTCAATGACCTGCTCGATGGCCTGACGCTCCCTGTTCTGCGAATGAAGCTCCTCCGCCAGCGTCCGGGCTTCTTCCTCGTCGTCGGTGATAAGGAGCCTGACCGCGTGCGACGCGCTTCCGAGCCTTCCCGCCGCATTCAGGCGGGGGGCCAGGGTAAACGCTATATTGACCGATGTGATGGTCTTGCCTGTCATGCCCGCCAGGTCGATCAGCGTCACCAGTCCGATGCGTTCCGACGCCTGAAGACGCTCCAATCCGAGCCTGACCAGCCTGCGGTTTTCGCCGGTAAGACTTACCACGTCCGCGACAGTGCCAAGGGCAACCAGATCGCTGAAATTCTCGGCCGCCATCATGCTGTCGCCTTCCAGCGCGCAGACCAGCTTGAATGCCACGCCCACGCCGGCGTATTCGGTGAAACGGCAGCGGCTCCCCTTCCGGTGGGGATTGACGACCGCTTCGGCGTCCGGCAGGACGTCGCTCTCCTGGTGATGGTCCGTGACGACCACATCCATTCCCAGTTCTTTCGCGTAAGCGATTTCCTGCACCGCTGAAATGCCGTTGTCCACCGTTATGATGAGATTGACGTCATGCTCGCGCAGAGAACGGATGGCGTCGCAGTTGAGTCCGTAGCCCTCGCCTTCGCGGTCGGGAATGTAATACATCACATTGGCGCCCACCGACTCCAGATAGGAATACAGCAGTGCGGTCGCCGTTACACCGTCCACGTCATAATCTCCATAGACCGCGATCCTTTCAAAATCGTCAAGCGCGCGGCGTATCCGGTTGACCGCCTTGTCCATGTCGATGATCTCAAACGGGTCAATAAAATCGGTCGTTTCATCCTCCAGTCCCAGCATATCCGAAATGCTCCCGTCCGTGCGGAAGCCTCTCGAAACAAGCAGATGGGCAGCAAATCCCTCAATGCCGAAACGCTCCGCGACGCTTCTGGAGAGCTCTTTATTGGTTGGGGCTATGCGCCATCGGCGAAAAGACATCGGACTCACCTCCTTCATGTTACCATCAAAAAAAATAAATAGGATAATATGTATAATACCATATCGGATCATTTTTTGCAAGGTGTAATTTGCACTATGGTTAAAATATTTTTACAATAATTTAAGAATTATTGCGTATCGCGTAGAATAATGGAAAGGCTTTTCATCTTATATGCATTCCGGCATCGTTATTGTGTCACGGACTTCCTGCAAAGGACAATCCGCGTTATTCATGCTTTTCGTCGTGCCGCGGCTATTCCGCTGTCAGGAAATCAATTTTCAAAAACAGAGGACTCCCATCGGCACTTCGTGCCACCTCCCTCAGAGATGGCGGCTGTAAAATGGCTCCATCTCTGACGGAGGGAGTGCAAAAAGAGCCGGGTTTATGTTATGCTTTGACGAATCCGGCAAGTGTTATCACTAAAAATGATTTTCCTGTTCCGCCGCCTCTTTCTGTTGACAATTCCGGCGCGGGATGTTATAATGAGTTTTCAGATTTATCAGTATTGGACTCAGATCGTTCTTTACAAGTCTTTTCAAGGAAGGGAGAAAGATGATTTTGGTTTTTCGTCCGTATATCCGCCAATTGACGGTGTTTTTGGCCGTAATGGTCATTTTTTCCATGACAACGGGATGTCAGCTCCCGGCGTATTCGCTTTATACCCCGCAGGAGCCGTCTTATTATTTCGGACAATTCATTGACGCGATCAACCGGGGGGATGAGAAAGCCGCCAATGAATGGTTGATTGGCTCCTCATGGTCCAACCGCGTTGAAACGCCTTTGTCTTCCTCCGAAGAGGAACTTCTTGATGCCCTGACGAAAAGCAGAAGCTTTGTGATCCTTGATCAGGAATACCTTGACAGCCATAGCCGCGTAGTCCGCATGACAATCCGTCTGACAACGCTTGATATGAACCTTTTTGAAGACGCGCTTATCGATGCGGTGGAAACAGACATAAAACAAAAACAGTACGAGGGACAGGAAATACAGGGAGCGGAAGAAATAAGGAAATGCATCGAGCATTATATGCACGAGCTTCTTCAAAACCCGGAAGAGTATCATTCCACGTCGGTGCAGAGCTTTGAAATGCGTCTGAATCTGAAAAAATGGCGTATCGTTATGACGGACACTCTGTATCGTGCGCTTTTGGGAATGCGTTGATTTTCAATCAGGAGGCGGAAAATGAACAATCAATTTGTCCGGATTTGCCGGATTCTTCTCTTTTCGCTGTTGATCGTCCTCGCTATGTTGACGATTCCTTCCGGCGAGCAGAGCAATTTATCCACCATTGGCCCTGTCGCCGCGGAAAGAAATTATATATCGGACTTCCAGCGGAAAAGCGTTGACATCTGCGATAACATACAGCAGGAAATTTTTCATCTGCCCAAGGTCTATACGTTGCCTATGGATCAATCGGTGGGACCCGAACCGGATCCCGCCGGCTTCAGTGACGATTCCTATGAGGATCCGACCATCAAAGTCAACTGCTGGCACGAAAGAATGCAGGTGACGGGAGGAACGGTAACCGTCAATTTTGCGGATGTTGTCATCGCCCATCCTACGCAGCTCCGCTCTGCCTTTGCGGGAGGGAAATACGGAACCAAACGTCTTTTCGGCAGTAAGATAGCTAAAATGAATCATGCTGTCGTCGCCATTAACGCCGACTTCTACAATTACCGCCCGGAAGGAATCATTATCAGAAATGCCACGGTTTTCCGGGAGATTCCCTACGGAACGGATATTCTCTTTATTGACGCGGATGGCAATTTCAGCGTTATGACTGACAGAGAAGCCGCGCAGCAGGAGTATTATAAGAAACATAAGATTTATCAGACCTTTTCGTTTGGCCCCGCATTGGTTATCAACGGAAAAAAACTCGAAGAGCTTAATATCAAGGATCCGATCAATCCACGCGGGAATGAACCGCGCACCGCAATCGGTCAGCTCGGCCCCCTGCATTACCTTTTGTGTACGGTGGACGGCAGAAGCCACCGTTCGGACGGCATTAATCTGGCGGATCTGAGTGAGATAATGGAGAAGAAGAAATGCATCATCGCTTATAACATGGACGGAGGGCAGTCGTCTATATTGTATTTTCACGATAAGCCCTTCAATACCATCGCTGACGGAGGAGAAAGAGCCATCAGCGACATCCTGTATTTTGCTACCGCCATTCCGGATTCACATGAGCAGACAGGCTGAAGACGCTCTGCTACCATAATTCGTCGGTACGTTTCGCGTAACCGGACGGACGCTGAACGGGCCTCTCCGCGTTCCACGGCGGGGAGGCGGCTTTTCCGAAATTCTTTACTCCGGAGGAATACATATGAATGACCATCTGGTTTTTATGGACTTCGGTTCATTTGAAATATACTGGAACGGCTTTCTGGTCAGCTTATCCATACTGATTGGATCGCTTTTGTATTGCCGGCTGAGAAGCATACAGGGGCAGGCCTTTTCTGACGTGCTGACAACCGTCATATGGGCTTTGCCGGTGGCATTTGTCTGTTCCCGTTTCTGCTATTGCTGGTTCAGACAGGCATCGTTCACCGGCGGAATGGACGAATATCTGTGTCTTTTCAATGGCGGAAGCTCCCTGCTGGGAGCTGTGGCAGGCGTTCTCATTGTATTGCTTCTACGATGCCGCAAGGGAAGAAAGGAAATCGTGCCAACCCTCGACGCTGCCGCTCCCGCGCTGGCTCTTATGATCGCCACAGGCAGATGGGCAAGCGTTACCTGCAATGAGGAAACAGGATTTGAAATTGTCTCGTCCTCTCCTCTTCCATTCCTGGTATGGTCAGAATCACAGAACGCGTATCTGCTGTGGGTCGGCTTCTTTGAAGGGATATTCGCGCTGATGACAACCGGGCTGACCGCTTTTCTGTTTTGGCAATTATACCGCCGCAAAAAGGCTTCTCTTGGGAAGGGCTGCGTCGTTCTTTGCTTTATGCTGACCTATGGTCTCTCACAGGCATTGCTGGAGAGTATGAAAAACGATTCTCTCTTCATGGTAACCCTTGGATTTGTCAGAATAGACCAGATTGTCAGCATATTGATTGCGGTTGTGGCTATTGTGATTATCTGTATGGAAAATGTGCGGGTCGGCGGCTTCTCCCTGAAAAAACTCCTTCTCTGGATAATCTGCGCTGCGGCTCTGGCAACTGCCGTTGTCTGCGAATTTTCACTGAATGCCACTTATTTGGCACAGCTTTATCTTTGTATGGGCGCGTCACTTTTTACCATGTGGATAATCGCAGCCGGATTCTTCCTCAACACGGCAAAAATCAGAAGGGGAGAAGCGGGCGATTCTACCGCTCCGACAGAGGAACAAGTATAACATCGTCATTTCCCATGCCTGTCCGTATCGCCTTTTTACTTGTTGCGAAAATCCACGTGCGAATGAATTCGCGGTGCGGACAAGCATTCGTTGCTCAAGGAAAACACGAAAAAAAAAGAAAGGAAAGACCAATATTTTAAAAAAAACACTTGACATTTCTCCCGATTTGATGTATATTAATTAAGCACTGTTTGGTGCGGCATTCATGGAATCAGACCTCGATGAGTGTTACAATTGAATTTTCCCCTATGGAGAAGTCGCGTAGCTGGTCGAGCGCGCACGATTGGAAATCGTGTAATCGTTAAAAGCGGTTCGAGGGTTCGAATCCCTCCTT
>CADCON010000062.1 GCA_902803035.1 uncultured Ruminococcus sp. | reverse complement strand
TGAGCTGGCCACCAGAGCGATCCGTGTGCTGGCCTTTGCGACTTCTGAAAGCGTCATCAAGGACGGCCATCTTCCCGCGGACGAATGGACACTCGTTGGCTTTGTCGGCATACGTGACGAAGTCCGTCCCGAATCCATCAAGGCCATCAGGGAGGCCAGACGCGCCGGCGTGCAGGTGGTCATGATCACCGGCGACCGCAAAGAAACCGCCGTCGCCATTGCCAAGGACGCGGGCATTCTCAGAAAGCCCACCGACCTTGTCTTTACTTCCGATGAGCTTGCCGGTATGTCCGATGAGGAAATCAGCCGTGACATCAGAAAGATCCGCGTCATTGCCCGCGCGCTGCCTTCCGACAAGAGCCGTCTTGTCCGTATCGCGCAGGAGAGAAATCTCGTTGTGGGCATGACCGGTGACGGCGTCAACGATTCGCCAGCCCTGAAGAAGGCAGACGTCGGCTTTGCGATGGGCGGCGGCACCGAAGTGGCCAAGGAAGCCGGCGACATCGTCATTCTGGACGACAACTTCCTTTCTATTGAAAAGGCCATCCTCTACGGCCGCACCATCTTCAACAGTATCCGCAAATTCATCATTTTCCAGCTCACCATCAACATTTCCGCGGTGCTGATTTCCTTTATCTGCCCGCTGCTCAACATGAAGAATCCGCTTTCCATCACGCAGATTCTCTGGGTCAATCTGGTCATGGATACGCTCGCCGCGCTGGCGTTCGGCGGCGAACCCGCCCTGCGCCGATTCATGCGCGACAAGCCCAAGAAGCGCGACGAAAGCATCATCAGCAAGCCGATGTGGTCTTCGATTCTGGTTGGCGCGTGGTACACCGTGACCGCCAGCCTTGTCTTCCTGATTGCCGGCAAAAACTGGATGTACGAATGGCGTTACTTCCCCGAAATCCACCTGACCGCCTATTTCGCGCTCTTCATTTTTATCGCGGTGTTCAATGCCTTCAATGCCCGCACGGAGGAAATCAATCTCTTCGACAACATCACCCGCAACAAGAACTTCCTCAAAATCATGCTGCTGGTGTCGGTCATTCAGGTGCTGCTGACTTACTTTGGCGGAGATATCTTCCAGTGCTACGGTCTGAATATCGAGCACTGGGGACTGATTCTGGTCATTGCCTTTGCGATCATTCCTGTGGACATCATCAGAAAGTGCGTTGTCAAGGCATTCTTCGGCGACAAGAAATAACGTCGCGGGAATCCCGTACAGTCTTGGATTGTACCGTCTTATAAAAATACAACACACGTTGCTCTCGTACCGACGAACAACGTGTGTTGCTTTTATATTATTTAAACAAAATTCACATAAAACTGCGATTATAACCGCTTCATCGGGTTGACAACCTGTGGAAAACTATGGTATAATAATTAAAATACTATGATAATAATGTATATATTGCATATTATATGAATAATCCGATCAATCACGGCAGCAGCCGGGGGGAGGCCGACAATGACAAGTAAGGAACTGAATTTGTACACGATGGGCAAGAGAGCATTGTGCATTGCCAATGATACAATCTCCGATGAGCTTTTCGGAGAATACGGCGTCAACCGCGGTCTGCGTGACGTCAACGGCAAGGGCGTTCTCGCGGGACTCACCAGAATATCAAAGATCATATCCTTCAGGGAAGTCGATGGGGTCAAGACCCCCTGCGACGGGGAATTGTGGTACCGGGGTTACAAGGTGAACACGCTCATCGACGAACTGAGCCGTTACGAACTGGGATTTGAAAAGACCGCTTACCTTCTGCTTTTCGGAGAGAAGCCCTCCCAGAAGGAGGAAGAGGAATTCTGTTATATGCTCGGCAAGTGCATGAAGCTGCCGGTTCATTTCACCCGCAATGTCATCATGGAAGGCTCGTCAAGAGACATCATGAATTCCATGACCAAAAGCATTCTCACGCTCGCGTCCTATGACAAGGAGGTCAATGCCGCTACCGTAGAATGCTGCATCAGACAGTGCATGGAGCTGATTGCCGTTTTCCCGATGCTGGCGGTGTATGGATACCACGCCTACAACCACTATATCAATGACGCGAGTATGTATATCCATCGCCCCAGACCGGAGCTTTCCACCGCCGAAAATATCCTGCGTATGCTGCGTCCGGATCGTTCCTATACGCGGCTTGAAGCCAAGGTGCTGGATATTGTGCTGATGCTCCATATGGAACACGGCGGCGGCAACAATTCCACCTTCACCACAAGAGTCGTCACCTCGTCCGGTTCCGACACCTATTCCGCCATCGCCGCGGCAATGTCCTCGCTGAAAGGCCCCAAACATGGCGAGGCAAATATCAAAGTCATGGAGATGGTGGAGGATATCCGACGCCATGTGTCCGACAAGACCGACCGCGAAGAAGTCAGGGCGTATCTGGGCAAGATCATTGACGGCAGGGCATTCGACGGAAAGGGCCTGATTTATGGCATGGGCCACGCGGTGTATTCGGTATCGGATCCGCGCGAGCGCATACTCAAGGAATACGTCGGACGGCTTGCCACCGCGAAGCGTCGTGAGGAAGATATTGCGCTCTACAATATCATAGAAGAAGAGGCGCCGAAGCTGATTGCCGAAAAACGCCATATTTTCAAGGGCGTGAGTCCGAATGTCGATTTCTACAGCGGCTTTGTGTATGAGATGCTCGATATCCCCGTTGAATTATATACCCCGCTCTTTGCCATTGCCCGCATTGTAGGCTGGAGCGCGCACCGCATTGAGGAAATGATCGGCATGAACAAGATCATCCGCCCCGCCTACATGAGCGTCATGGAGGAGCTGGAATAATCCTTTTTCACGGGGAGTGAAACGCGCACGCCCCGTGATTTTATTTGATAGAGCGTGTGAATCTGATGAAATTCAGTATTGTGATATATATTGTTAACGTAATGTTAATTTTTGTGGATTATATTAATAGATAGCGATGTTATTGAAAGGAACGGTGTAAGAGCTATATGGCAATCAATATAAGAAAAGGGCAGAGAGTCAATCTTTCCTCTCAGAGCAACCGCGTCAGCGGGGTTATTGTCGGTCTGGGCTGGGACAGCGCGGCGGAAGGCAGCGCGACGGTCGACTGTGACGTGTCCGCGATTCTCTGCGATTTAGGCGGAAAGGCGAAGGACGTTATCTATTTTGGCAAAATGCGAAGCGCGAATGACGCGGTAGTCTATACCGGCGACAGCCAGACCGGCGAAGGAAGCGGCGATGACGAGCGCATTTATATCAATTTCACCAAGCTTCCGCCCGATGTAGGGAGGATCGTCATTTCCACCAATATCTACGACGCCAAAGCCAAGCGTCAGCATTTCGGCATGGTCAATAACGCGTTTGTCCGGATTGTCAACTGGAAGACGGGAGAAGAAATGTGCCGCTTCAATCTGACCGACAACTACAGCGGCATGAGCGGCATCATCGTCGCTGAAATTTCCCGTACAAGCGCAGGGTGGGATTTTCTTCCCTTAGGCAAAGCCGTTCCCGAAGCAAGCCGTCTGCAATCCATTGTCAAGCTCTATCAGTAATTGTCCCATGGAAACCGGAGGATAACAATCAATGAAATCACTTTTATCAGACAATTCTCTGTTTGACTGCATTGTGAACGCGGCCATTTCCGATGGAGCGGACAGGCGTCTGCCGTCGGATTTCGAGCTTCCGCGTCTGGAAGACGAGAATCTCTCCAAATTTGCGGACGGCGCGATTGACGGCATCTATGTATATCACACGGAACATCAGCCGATTTCTGCGGAGACGAAAAAATGGCTGTCTTCCGCGATGCAGGCGGTGGGCAGGGGCGACAGGGCTGAAGCCGCGAAGCTCTTTGAGGAACTTGGCACAAAAGCGAGGGCCATTTCAATCATCGATGATCTGCAGCAGTATATTCTTGAGCATAAGTCCTCTGTTTCGGCGGACAGCGTCGTGAAATTCGCGCTCTATATATTATATAACACCAAAGACCGTGAATCCTTGAAATTCGCGCTTTCCATGCTGGAGATTGTCCATCTGGATGACGACAATCTGAAAGACACGCTTCGCCTTCTGGGACTGTCCGATGAATTCACTCTATTTGTCATTTTCATTATGCAGCAGTGGGATAACGCCAACGAGGAGATATTCCGTCTGGCCAGAAGTACGAGCGGCTGGGGCAGAATTCACGCCATCGAACGGCTGATTCCGGATACGCCCGCCATCAGGGACTGGCTGCTGCGCGAGGGAATTCACAACACAGTGTTTCCGGCCTACAGTGCGCTCAATTGCTGGGAAGGATCGGAAGCGGAGAATCTCTTGCTTACCGGTAACGTAACCGAGGAGAATTTTGCCGCTATCAGCGAATTGATTTACGCCCTTCTGGTCGAGGGTCCCTGCCCAGGCATTTCCGAGCTGGAGAACGGCAGGGAGATCATCAAGGAATTCCTTCGCAGGGCGGGGGAGATGCCGCCCGAAAGCATTCAGGACAATCTCATTCAAAAGATCAAAGAGCGTTATGCCGGTGCGGACGCAGAGATTACTTCACTTGTGAAGCTGATCCATCATTGACAGGGGAGGATAATTAATTATGAATATGCAGCTTGACCCATCCGTTAAGGCCATCCGGGTAGGACTCAACTGGAATTCCAACGAAGAAAATGTACTAGATCTGGATCTTTCGGTGTTTCTGCTTGATGATGCGTATCTTGCCAGGGGCGACGGGGATTATGTTTTCTATAATAATGCCGTTTCGGAGAACGGCGCGGTTGAATTAAGCGGCGATGACCGGAGAGGTGAAGTTGACGGCGTCAATGAATCTCTGTTTGTCGATCTGGAAAAAATACCCGACAGAATCAGCAAGCTGGTTTTCTGCGTGACATTCGACGATTCCGACGGCGATCATATATTCGGAGAAGCCAAAAGCGCCGTGCTGACCGCAAACGCGGTGACCGATACATTTGACAAGGGCGGCGTGCCGTTCTGTTCGGTGGACCTCGCCCAGCACTGCCCCCAGAGCAGCGGGATGGCCGTTCTCGAACTGGGCAGAGGCGAAGAAGGCTGGGAATACAGTGTGATCTGCGAAAGCGTGGATTTCGGAATAACCGAACTGTGCAGCCGTTACGGTCTTGCTGTTGAGGACTGAGCTAAAGACTACATTCAGAATTGGCCGGCATATCGTCTGATTCGTTCAGACGGTATGCCGGATTTTTATCTGATGGGGGAATGAAACCTGAAAAATGGCCGTCACGGAACAGACAGCAAAGAACGTCATCCATTGTGGTATGACACATTCAGCAGCGGAAAAGGCGAATATACCCATTATTTCCTCTGTGTTGGTTGAAAACATAAGGAAAACTATCGGCAAAAGCATCAATAGAAGAGGTGCAAATAAGGCAGAATAAACAAGGATGAAAAAAGAGGAAAAAAACCGAAAAAAAGACTTGACAAACGGTGAGAGGTGTGGTAAGATAGTGAAGCTGTCGCTCAGAAGGCAGCCC